>JAAYNN010000095.1 GCA_012520835.1 Dehalococcoidales bacterium | reverse complement strand
AATGTTCTGATAATATCCGTGCATCCTTAGCCCATCGAAGGGTCAAATGAACGGAAGAAAACATACTCGATAATCGACGCCGTTATGGTTCGACAGGCTCACCACGAACGGCTTAGTAATTTAACCACGAACTCAGCATGACAATGCAATTAAGTGTCATCCTGAAGTCACGGGGGGTGACTGAAGAATCTGGGGGGTGGGGAGAAATCCCGATAAATCGGGACATCAGGGAGAAATAAAATTTCCGCTCGACCTGATCCTGTCGAAGGAAACAAATCTCAGCATGGCATCCATAATTTCATTTATCCTGATTACCGATATATCGAAAAGGTTCGGCAACCAGATACAAAAGAAATTGATAATAACATGATTTCGAAATATAGGCGTTTTAGTGTATAATACCTCTGTATTACAGGCTTATAGTATAGTAATGCTCAAGGCTGTTTTATAGAGGTATTTTATTACCGATGATAGAGAATATTTCGCCGCTGCCTAACCACATCGCTTTCATCATGGACGGAAACGGCCGGTGGGCTAAAAAACGCAAACTCCCCAGGAAGGCCGGGCATAAAGCCGGCACTCAGAACATTATGGCTCTCCTGAAAACCCTCGGAAACTACGGCATAAAATACGTTACCCTTTATTCCTTTTCCACCGAGAACTGGAACCGCCCCAAGGAAGAAATCAACGCTATTCTGGATATACTGGGTGAATCACTCGAAAAAGAAGTGCCCGAACTGCATAAAAACGGGATAAGAATATGCCATATCGGTCACCTGGAAAAGCTGTCCGAAAACACCAGGGATGCTATAGCAAAAGCCATCGAATTGACAAAAGATAACACCGCCATGGCTTTGAATCTGGCTTTCGATTACGGCGGTCGCGCCGAAATAGTGGATGCCGTCAAAAAAATCGTCTCCGAAAAGATACCCGCACAGGATATCGATGAAAAACTGTTTAACAGCTACCTCTATACCAGCAGGCTGCCGGAGGTAGATTTAGTGGTGCGCACAGGCGGAGACCTGCGCATCTCGAACTTCCTCTTATGGCAATCGGCCTACAGCGAACTCTATTTTACCGATACTTTATGGCCGGACTTCGATGCTAAAGAAATACAAAAAGCGCTGATATCATTCAGCCACAGAGAGAGGCGCTTCGGCGGCGTATAGATGCTGAAATACAGAGTTTTAATTGCCCTTTTGCTGTTGCCGCTGCTTGCGGCTGCTGTCTGGTTCGATACCCCGCTGCCGTGGCTGACAATCATGGTGGCCGTATGGGGCGGACTGGCAGTGCTGGAGTTCTATAAGATTGTCCGCCACTCCGGTTCGGGATACGGTGCGGTTCCTTTCACCGTATTCGGCATCTCCATGACAGTCGTCTTTATTTTTTCCCCCCACCTGGATTATCCCTATCTGCTTCCCATACTTCTGACTATTACAATCATCATCCCGCCCATCGGTATGATTCTGCGCCGCAACAAAGAGAGCGCCTTTTTAAGCTGGGTCTGGACACTGGCAGGAATTCTCTATATCGGCTGGCTGTTAAGCCATTATATTTCGCTGAGGGAACTGGAAATGGGGCGCGAATGGGTGTTCTACGCCCTGCTGGTTACCTTCGCCACCGATACCTTCGCCTATTTTGTCGGCAGAGCCTGGGGCCGGCATCAATTAGCTCCCGATATCAGCCCGAAAAAAACCATTGAAGGGACTGTGGGGGGCTTAGTGGGTGCCGCCGGAATCAGTGTGTTGGCGGTGTGGCTGTTCGGCTTGCCGGTAAACTACGGCATTGCCGTTCTGCTGGGTATTGTTGTCAGCATTTTCGGACAAATCGGCGACCTGTTCGAATCGCTGTTCAAACGCAATATGGTCGTTAAAGACTCCGGCAACTCCCTGCCCGGCCACGGCGGCTTCCTCGACCGCATCGACAGCATCCTCTTTACCGGCGCCATTGTCTATTATTATGTAGTGTTATTCGTTAATTAGAACAATGCCCGATTTCGCAGGAACGGACATCGTCCATCCGCCCGTCTT
>JAAYNN010000094.1 GCA_012520835.1 Dehalococcoidales bacterium | reverse complement strand
TAAGGCTAGCTGTCAATAAGTAAATACCCCCTCATCTGTCATTACCCCACCCCGGATGTTGAGTTACGGCAAGCCGTAACGAAATCCCGATTTATCGGGACTTCGTTCGACCACCACGAACTCAGCATGACAATCAGGAACTTCGTTGTGCGGAGTCCCCATACAATTGTCATTCTGAGGCGAAGCCGAAGAATCTAAGGCTTATCGAATGGCATTTAGATGTTTCGCTGCGCTCAGCATGACATCTGGTATTTCATCCATCCAAACAGGACCGCCTTTATGCTATAATAGTGACACGACATCAATTTGTTGGAGGCCGCAACTGGAAGGTTTAGATTTAGCCCGAAAAATAGTAGAAATTGCCAGTGAAAAGCAGGCAATCGATATAAGCTTACTGGATGTAAAACAGATATGCAGTTTTGCAGATTATTTTATATTGTGCAGCTGCGATGCCGAAAGGCAGATGGATGCTTTAACCGAAGAGATAATTCGCATACTAAAACAGGAAAATATTTATCCGCTGCACCGGGAAGGTACTCCCGGTTCAGGATGGATCCTGATCGATTACAACGATATCATTGTCCACATACTCTCTCCCAGAGAGAGAAAGTATTATAGACTGGATGAACTGTGGAAACAGGCAAATCCGGTCGTGCGGATTCAATAATCCCCGCCGTGTTCCCTAATAAATAAAGAGCTCGTCTTTCTTGAAGAAGAGATCAATCTCGTTTTTAGCCGTTTCCACTGAATCGGAACCATGAACCGAGTTGTGCTCGATATCTATGCCGAGGTCTCCCCTGATGGTCCCTTCTGCGGCTTTAGCCGGGTCGGTGGTACCCATCAGTTTGCGAATCCGCTCTACGGCGCCTTCACCCTCGAATACGGCGGCTACGATGGGAGCTGAACTGATGTAGCTCGTTAAGCTCTTAAAAAAGGGTTTTTCCCTGTGAGGAGCGTAGTGCCTTTCAGCCAGTGCCATATCCATGTGCAGCATTTTTATACCGATAAGCGTCATTCCTGCCTCTTCGATGCGCTTGACGATTTCGCCCGACAATCCCCTTTCCATGGCATCGGGTTTAACAAGAACCAGTGATCTTTCTATCATTTCTTTCCTTCTTTATATTATTTTACTGTAACAACTACATGTCTATTATTCTATATTTTACTGTTAATTATCAAATCCGGTCAGGAAGACCTACATTTCTTCGGCGGTCAGCGGAGCCATATTTTTATGCCGGGTGATGGGCGGTTTTTTGAGGTAAATCGGCTGCAGGGTGGCGGCATTGTCATAGTCTTCTTTTTGCAGTCGTATATATCCCAATTCCGCCAGGAATCCGCAGCGGCGCATGCGGGCTGAAGGGGAGGGGATCAGCGCCCTTTCTCCCAGAGTAGATGTCAATTCATCGATTGCCGCTGGTGTCAACTCTCCGCAGAATACGGTTTGCTTATCTGTCTTTTTACAGAGTTCCGCTATGGTTGTGATATGTTCCGTTTCCAGCTTCTGCCATTTGCCGTTGGTTTGCTGAAACAGGGCG
>JAAYNN010000010.1 GCA_012520835.1 Dehalococcoidales bacterium | reverse complement strand
TTCAGACACATCATGGGCAAGATGTCTATTTCCTTTAAAGACAAGGATGAAGCCAACCGGGTACTGGAACTGGCGCGCTATGCCAACGTCGAGGCGCAGAAACCCCTCACCGAAGACGAGTTGAAATTTATTGCCGAATATCCCGATATCGTTAAAAAGCTGCTTACACTGACTCCGCTGGAATAGACCAGTCACAAAAGTTTAATAAGGTTTTCAATTAACGGGGTTGTATTTTAAAAATCGGCCCCGTTAATCAATTTATAACCGCTATTCCGTGATATAATGCATTGTTGTAAAACCGGTATCGATATGAATGATGATAAAAAAGTAAAGGCTGCATTGAAAGATATCTACCTGCGGCTTTCGGAAACCTATGGGCCTCAACACTGGTGGCCGGTCGAATCGCCGTTCGAGGTAATGGTGGGAGCCATTCTGACGCAATCGGCAGCCTGGACGAATGTGGAAAAAGCTATCAACAATCTCAAATCAGCGCATCTTCTTTCACCCCCCGCCATCAGGAACATGTCTTTTTCCGAACTGGCAGAGCATATTAAACCGAGCGGCTATTACAACGTGAAAACACGCAAGCTGAAAGCGCTGGTTTACTGGCTGGGGGAAAATTATGCCGATGACATCGACCGGATGGCCGGAATAGAAACGGATAAAATGCGCCAGGAATTGCTGGGCGTTTACGGCATCGGGCCGGAAACAGCCGATTCCATTTTGTTATATGCGCTGGGGAAGCCGGTATTCGTTATCGATGCCTATACTCTGCGTATCTTTGCCCGCATCGGTTTGATCGAAGAAGGTGAGAGCTATAACAACTGCCAGAGGCTTTTTACGGCAAATTTAAAGCCGGATACCGCCCTGTTTAACGAATACCATGCCTTAATCGTAAAATTAGCCAAGGAGGCCTGCAGTAAAAAACCGGCCTGCGGCAGGTGCTGCCTTAGCCAAATATGCCGTCATGGTGGTAAGATTTAGTATGAGGATTGAAAAAGACATCGTTTTAAGCAACGGTAAAGTGCTTTTACGCTGCTGCCGCATCGATGATGCGCAGGAACACTGCAACGCCGTCCATGAATCGATTGAAGAACTTGCCAGGTGGATGTCCTGGGCTAGCGAAAATTATTCCGTTGAAGACAGCCTTATCTGGCTGAAAGCCTGCAACACCGTCTGGGACAAGGGAATGGAGTACAATTTTACCATTGTAGATGCGGAGACTCAGGGTATAATGGGCTGGTGCGGCTTGAACCGCATCGATTACCAGAATATGACCGCCAGCCTGGGATACTGGGTCAGAAAACAGTATTATAAGCAGGGAGTGGCCTCTACAGCCGCAATGCTTCTGGCAGGATTCGGGTTTGAAAAGCTGCAGTTCAAGCGCATCGAAATCAAGGTTGCGAAGGGCAACATAGCCAGCCAGCGCGTGGCTGAAAAAATCGGCGCTGTCCGCGAAGGTGTCTTAAGAAATATGTTATTCGAACGCGGGAAAACAATCGACGGAGTTATGTTTTCTCTTATCCCGGATGATATTATGAGGAAGGAAAATGGAACACTATCACGACCCTGAGGTAGATAAAATTGCGGAGTTGATTCTGGAATCCAGACGTCTGACCTTTTTTACCGGCGCCGGCATCAGCACGGAATCCGGCATACCGGATTTTCGCGGCCCGGGCGGCATCTGGGGGCGTTTCGACCCCGAGGATTTTTCCATTGAGCGCTTTTTAAATAATCCCGCTGCCCGCAGAAAACAGTGGGCGCTTTTTAAAGAACTGAGCATCTCCGCCCAACCCAATAAAGCCCATCTGGCAATTGCCGAACTCTATAACCTCGGGAAGCTGGATTGCGTGATAACACAGAACATCGATAACCTGCACCAGAAAGCCGGGGTTCCTTACAAGCGCGTGCTCGAACTGCACGGCAATATGCAATCGTTTCTCTGCCTGAGCTGCGGCAGCAAGTATCCTTTTGAAAAGGTCATGGATAGAGTGAAAGAAAATGAACCGCCGGATTGCGAGCAGTGCAACGGTATTTTAAAGCCGGATGTGGTTTTTTTCGGGGAACCGCTGCCTGAAGATATCCTGAACGAAGCCATGAAGCGCGCCTGTACCTGCGACCTGATGATAATCATCGGCTCGGGGCTGACCGTATATCCCGCTTCTTATTTACCGGCATATGCGGTGGATGCCGGCGCCAGGCT
The DNA here is from genome assembly GCA_012520835.1 of Dehalococcoidales bacterium. Lineage (GTDB taxonomy): Bacteria > Chloroflexota > Dehalococcoidia > Dehalococcoidales > UBA5627 > UBA5627. The sequence continues at coordinate 5,933 of JAAYNN010000010.1, read as the reverse complement.
GGTAATCATCAACCTGACCCCTACACCTTTCGACGGGCAGGCCAGCATCGTTGTCCACGCTAAGGCGGGCGTTACCATGTCTGCCATTACTTTCCAGGTTAAAGACAGGCTGTTTTATAAATAGACGACAGGGATTCATTTACCTCTAGACGAATTAATGTTTTTTCCCCGCATTTATTCAAGAAAAGCTGTTGAGAAGGTCATGCTGACATCACCGTGGCTAAGGCGATAGCGTAATACCACACCGCAGTTCTCTCCCTTTGCTAAAGGGAGAATAAAAAAGGATTTTGGCAGGTTTTCCGAATAGATGGAGTTACATGAATCAAATCTCCCTCTTTTCCAAAGAAGGAAAGTGCCGTAGATGTCATCCTGAACGAAGTGAAGAGTCAAACGAACGGAAGAAAACATACTGCTAATTGACGCCGTTGTGGTTCGATCCCGACCTGTCGGGATTTCGTTCCGAACTACGGAACTCAACACCCCTCGATAATGCTCTGACAATATCCGCGCATCCTGAGCCTGACGAAGGACACGAACGGTTTGGTTAATGTCGTTTTTATGGCATACCGATTCGATAAACCGTATTTCCTTACCTCAAACGGTTGACGGCTACGTAAATGCCGGCAGCGACCGCCAGGATATCCAGAATGATAAACATGGGAGAAGCGGAGTAAATAATACGAAGCGGGGTAAATACGCTGGCAAAACCGCTGACAACTACCATAACGCTGGCAGTTATCGCCAGCCTGGTGCCCCGCTTGTGGTTGATAACGCGGCTCATGCCCTCGCTGATTAAAAAGCCGGCTCCGGCTCCCAGCAGCAGATTCAGGATGATAAAATTAGTATAAAGACCTATGATTCCCCATAGAAAACCGTAACCGACGGCTATTATAAATCCCACGCAGGAAGATACTAACCATTGTTTACTGCTGACCTGAAAGGTAGGCAGTTTATTAATACGGGCACATTCCCGGCAGCGTGCCCCTACCGGTGTCTCCAACATGCACTTGGGGCATATCGGTTTATCGCATTTCCCGCAACGCAGATTTGTTTCAATATCCGGATGGGCGCCGCATTTCATACTTTCCATAGGCAAGCGGTAATTTACCCCTTTTTCTGATTGACCCAGGCCTTGGCGTCCCTGATATCGCGGTCGAAAAACAGGCGGTTGAAAAATAGTTCGACTGCCGGCGTGGACTTACTGAGCGGCGTCCTCGATACAATGACCCTGGTGCCCAATATTATTAAAGCTAAGGCGATAAATCCCAGCGTTACACCCAGCCTGTCTTCCACTCCGAAGGGTTGATAGAAAAACCAGCTCAGAAACGGCAGCAAAAAAATCACCAGGAAAACACCGAAAGCTACCTGTCTAATCGGCGCCAGCAAGTAAGGGATTACCAGTATGATAAGACCAATCCAGGGGGATATCATGGTAACCACACCCAGGCTGGTAAAAATACCCCTCCCCCCTTTGAAATTCAGAAACACCGGCCAGTTATGCCCAACAACAGCGGCAATACCGACTGTAAGCTGTGCAGCCTCCCCCAGCCCGGCCAGTTGAGCCAGCCAGACTGCCAGCATCCCTTTGCCGATATCGCACAGGGTGACCGGAATCGCCAGCCATTTCGAAGTGACACGCATGACATTGGAAGCGCCGATTTTACCGGTGCCGTGCTCCCGTATATCGATATGGTAAAACCATTTCGGCAGCAGGTATCCGGCATGTATCGAACCCAGCAGGTAACCGGCGATAAGCAATAATATATGCGTAAGAGCCATATATCCTCCGGGAAATCAGTTTAATAAGATTTAATTATATTACTAAAACTCATTTCTGTTAAGAAACCGCTTGACAGGCTGACAGACTATGATAGGATGATTAGCTTTTGAATAATTCTTCCAAACTCGAGCAAGTTTTCTAATGAGGAATTGCTATAATTGCTGTTTATTTAATCTATTTATTTAGCCAATCTAAATTCTTACTAATAATTAACTCATTCATTTTTGCATGATGAGTATTACTCATTGCAACTTTTTCAAATTTAAAACCACTATCTACTGCCATTCCAATTATCTTTTCTTCATTATCATATGTCATTAAAAATTCGCCTTTAACGGATTCCAGTAAAGTAAATAAGCCCTCATGATCTATTTGATTATGTTTATACAGCCTCATACCTGCTTTTTTACCAGCAGCAGTATAGGGTGGGTCGATGAAATATACTACATCTTGGTTCATCTTGTAATTATTAATTATTTTTATACCATCATCTTGAAGAAAATCAATGCGGTCTTTGTATTTATTAATATTTAGTATGCGTCTCGATAATGTTACCGGATACCAGCGTGAAAATATTCCTTTACCACTCTCACCATTTTTTAGTAACCCCGCGCCATTGGCGAGGATTCCGCCATGACTAGTCCTATTGCGAAGTATTGTGCGAAATGCATCTTCTCTAATATTTTCAGGTTTCTTGCTTAATTCTGTTTGAAGATTATCGTAAGTCATATTGAAATTTAATATTTTTTCTGACAGCCATTCTGCATCACCACCAAGTATTGTTTTCCAAACAGCTGCTACTTGTGAATCTAATTCAATCATTAACACACGGTCAGCAAGATTTTCAGCAGCTACAGATAAACTCACTATCCCACCACCTGCGAACGGTTCGATTAATACTTCAGGTTTATTTGCTAGGCTAGTTAACCATTGTCTTACTACTGGGATTAACCATGTTTTCCCCCCAGGATATCTGAAAGGGCTTCTTTGTTTGACTGAGGACACATTAACAACTGTATCCATATCTTTAATATGAAATAACTCAAGTTGCATAATCTATAAATCTAAATCTATGGTTTTGTTATTTGGTTTGCTACTATTTTCTAATTTTTCGTCGAGTTTAGTTTGAAGCGTTTCAATAAAATCTGCAACATTACCTATACTAGGTTTAATAATTATATTCAACGATTCATCAAATAAAGTGTAAACACATTTTTCACGTTTTAATATGTATTTATTGTCATTTTTATCTAGTTTTAAATCATAAATTAGCCATGCTATATCTGCTTTGGTTGAATCAGTCTCCTTCAATTTGGGAAGTGTTTCATAAAAGCCCGAGTCAAGTACTACAGCTATCTTTTTCTTCCAAGTGTTAATAATTCCACCTTTGTAAATTAACTGGGGAACAAGTCGTTTTCTGCTTGAGGATAAATAATCCGGGTGCGGGAAATTCTTGTTTCCTCGCCAATCTAATTCGGCATTTTCTTTTGGATTATTAATATAATGTTCAAAAGGTTTTCTGACATTTCCTGTTATGTATACTGCTTGTATTTCAAGAGCTCCAAAATCTAATACTTTACCGTTATCATCATACTCAACGAGAACTAAATCAATGTTGCCGGCTGTTTCTCCATTTTTATCATTCAACCTGACTTCATTAAGTGATGTCCATTTAGCGTTTTCTTGAAAAAAGAAACTAGCAGCATCTTCAACGATAATCCAATTCTGTCTTAAGCGAACTGGACATGTTATAGCTATATTTTGACCATTGAAAATACTACAAACACCTAGAGGATTATCAGCTTTATCTTTTGTACAATTAGGCACTTTATTATTATAGGGACATAACTTAAATTTCCTATGCCTAACTGCATTCTCGGATTGATTATCTAATGGAAATCCAAATACTTCAGCTAAAGGATTTTTTACAATCATAAGAATACCCTTACTTTACCATCAATATACGTATTTTGATTATTCTACCATAATTTAAACTCTTATGATGGATTAACACCGGCAGGTTTTACAGTTGAGTAAAGAAACAATAATCTGTAACTGATTATAATATTGAAAAAGTACAAAAGATAATTTACGGTGCATCAGATGCTCGCAGAAGCCAGAGCGATCAATTGTTCCGCCGCTTCAATAGGGGTTTCGGATTCGCCTATCATCGTCTCGACTGCCTCATCGATACCGTGGTAATCGCTGCCGCCGACAGCTATAAACTCATATTTCGCCGCTAATTTTGCGAGTGTTTTTCTTTCATCCGCCGAATAGTTATTGTAATAAACCTCTATCCCCACCAGCCCAGCCTGCTTCAACTCTTTTATCAAAGCCCCCGGTTCGCTTACGGTAAAAGGGTGTGCCAATACCGGCAATCCTTTCGCTTCTCGGATTATGCCGACTGCTTCTGAGGGCATTATCTTGTTGCGTTCCACATAGGCCGGGCCGCCCTTTGCAATGTATTTATCGAAAGCCTCCCTGAAGGTGGACACGTAGCCCTTTTCCAGCATGGCATTGGCGATATGCGGACGGCCGATAGTACCGGCGCCGGCCAGTTCCTGCACGCGCGGCCATTCTATAGCGATACCCATTTCATTCAGTTTAGCCACCATCGCCTGTACCCGGCCGACGCGCGAATCGGATAGCTCGGCTAATATTTTTCTGAATGCCGGGTCGCGGTAATCTATGAAATATCCCAGCATATGTACTTCGCTGCCGACCGCCAGGGTGCTAACTTCTACTCCGGGGATAATGGTAAGGCCGGGATATTTTTTAGCGGCTTCTATTGCCGCTGCAATACCATCTACCGTATCGTGGTCACAAATCGCCAGGTATTTCAGCCCGCGAGCCGCGGCCTTTTCAACGATTTCTTCAGGGGTATATTTCCCGTCGGAAACAGAGGTATGCACATGCAGGTCTACTTGTCCCATTAATCTATCTCCTCCGTGATTCTTTCTATCCCTATAGCCTTGCCTGTAGCCTCATCTATTTCGGTTAAAATAGCCGTCAGCAGGACTTTTCCCTTGCCGACGGAAAGACGTTTTGGAATCATGCTCAGGAAACGCTCGATAACAGCATCGGCATCATCACCGATGACCGAATCTACCGGCCCCGTCATACCGATATCGGTGACATAAGCCGTTCCCTGCGGCAAAATCTGGGCATCGATAGTGCCGACGTGGGTATGCGTTCCCAGTATGGCGCTGACCCGCCCGTCGAGGTATCTGCCCAGAGCCATCTTCTCCGAGGTAGCCTCGGCATGAAAATCGATGATAATTATCTTATAACAACTGCCAAGACTTTCCAGCAGGGAGTCCATAGCACGGAACGGGCAATCGAAATTACCGATAAAGGTTCTGCCGATCAGGTTGACCACCACAACCTCGTTTTTAAAGATGATATAGCCGTTGCCCGGCAGCCCGGGCGGATAATTCATCGGGCGGATTATCGGCATATCGCCATCGAGGCAGGGGATGATATCCTTCTGCGCCCAGATATGATTGCCGGAGGTAATGACGTCTACGCCGGCTTTTATCAGGTCTTCCGCGGTTAATTTCGTCAAACCAATGCCGCCGGCCACGTTTTCGCCGTTGGCGATGACCAGATCCGGTTTATACTGCTTTTTTAAAAGCGGCAGCAATTTCTCCACCGCCTGCCTGCCCGGCCTGCCGATTATATCCCCGATAGATAATACTAACATGATTCACATTAGCAGGGCGATTAATGTATTCCTGCTGAAACCTCCCAATTATTTTAAATTCCGTATCAGACTCAAAAATTTTCCCATTTATCAGCCAACCCGTTATGGTTCAATATGCTTCCTTCGATATACTCAGGACAGTCACCATGAATGGCTTCATTATATTCCGTTCGCCCTGAGCTTGTCGAAGGGTTAAACGAACGGAAGAAACATACTTGCTAATTGACGCCGTTATGGTTCGACAGGCTCACCATGAACGGCTTTGCATTATCTCTCACCACAAAAGGCTCTGATATTATTTCTATTTAGCGTAATCGATAGCTCTGGTTTCACGCAGGACAATCACGCGAATCTGACCCGGATACTCCAGGGTTTCCTCGATTTTCTTGACGACATCGCGGGCAAGCCTCATAGCCGACAGGTCGTCAATCTCTTCCGGTTTAACCAGTA
>JAAYNN010000093.1 GCA_012520835.1 Dehalococcoidales bacterium | reverse complement strand
GGACTACAATGTGATTGCCGAGGTCAGCAAAAACCTCGGAGAGGCTATGCCCGGCATCGAAATCAAGCAAATACCCGAAGACCAGCTCATGGCTTCGAGAGGATGGTAGAAACCTTTATGACAAAGAAATTAAATCATGCTGAGGAAATTGCCAATGCATAGAATAGAAGTCTGCATCAAAGAACAACTGCCCGATTCCGCGGGGCAGGGATTGGTAAAGGAGATCTCTAGCCTTGGTATAAAAAGCATCTCCGATGTACGCGTTATCGATGTTTACTGGCTGGATGCCGAACTCGAAAAAAAAGAACTGGAACTCATTTGCAGCCGCCTGCTGGCTGACCCCGTAACCCAGGATTACAGCTATGACAGCGATATCAGGAGAGCCGCGGAAAACGGGTTGCACTCAGTCGAGATAGCTTATAATGCCGGTGTCACCGACCCGGTGGAAGAAACGGCCGCCAAAGCTATAAAAGACCTCGGCATCGAAAAGGTCAAGGCTATCAAGACGGCCAGGCACTATCTCATCTACGGCAAGCTCGATAAAGGCGATATGGATGTGATATGCAGCCGGCTGCTGGTCAACCCCATCATTCAGCATATCGCAGGTGACAATCCGGTTGTCTTCCCCAAAATCCCCAAATATGAATTTAAATTGAATCATATAGATATCCTGCATTCCGACGATGGCAAATTAAATGAAATTTCACGCCGGTTTGGTTTCAACGACGGCGAGATGCAGGCTATCAGAGAATATTATCGCAAATTGGACCGCAATCCGGTTGACGCCGAACTGGAAACACTGGCGCAGACATGGTCCGAACACTGCTGCCACAAGACCTTTAAAAGCAAAATCAACTTCAACGGCGAGATAATCGACAACCTCTTGAAATCCACTATTGCCAGAGCCACCAGAGAGCTTAATAAACCATGGTGTCTCTCTGTCTTTAAAGACAACGCCGGAGTAATCGAATTCAATGATAAATGGGCGCTGTGCTTCAAGGCGGAAACCCATAACCATCCCTCCGCCCTCGAGCCTTACGGCGGCGCCTCGACCGGTGTCGGCGGCGTTGTGCGCGATGTGCTGGGAACAGGACTGTCCGCCAAACCGGTTTTTAACACCGCTGTTTTCTGCGTCGGCAATCCCGATATGGCCTATGAAGACGTACCACAGGGTGTCCTGCATCCGCGCCGCATGCTTAAAGGTGTAAGAGCAGGTGCTGCCGACTACAGCAACCGGCTGGGAATACCCGCAGGAAATGGAGCCATCTGTTTCGATAAACGCTACACCGCCAATCCTCTGGTTTATTGCGGAACGGTCGGACTGATGCCGAAAGAATATTCACAGATGGGCCAACAAAAGCCCGGCGACCTGATAGTGCTGGCGGGTGGCCGTACCGGACGCGATGGCATCGGTGGCGTTACCTTTGCCTCCGAGCAGCTCAGCAGAGATGCGACCGAGGATTCTTCCCGCTCGGTGCCAACCGGCAATCCTATCATGGAAAAGAAACTTATCGACACTATTCTGCAGGCCAGGGACAAAGGCCTGTTTGTCAGGATAACCGACTGCGGCGGCGGCGGGCTGTCATCTGCTGTCGGAGAAATGGGAGCCGAAACCGGCGCCAAAGTATACCTCGACCGGGTTCCTTTAAAGTGTGCCGGATTATCATATACGGAAATCTGGATATCGGAATCACAGGAACGCATGATTATGGCTGTCCAACCTGATAAAGCAGATGAGATTCTGAAACTCTTTGCCGATGAAAACACCGAAGCTACCGTCATCGGTGAATTTACCAGTGATAAGAAGCTGCAGCTCTTTTATAACGATACGCAAGTTTGCGACCTCGATATGGAATTTTTGCACGACGGCCGTCCGCAGCTTGAATTAAGAGCTTTGTGGGGTAAAGCAAGCGTCATTGAACCGAAAGAAGAGTGCCCCGATATGGCGCAATCACTCTTAAAAATCCTTGCTTCATGGAATGTCTGCAGCAAGGAATGTTTCATCCGCCAGTACGACCACGAGGTACAGGGAGGCAGTGTCTTAAAGCCACTGGTAGGCAAGAATAACGACGGACCCGGCGATGCGGCTATTTTCAGGCCGGTGCTGGATTCGGATATGGGTGTAATTATATCTAACGGCATCAATCCGAAATACAGCGATATCGACCCCTACTGGATGGCAGCTTCGGCCATAGATGAAGCGTTGAGACAGATTATAGCCGTCGGAGGCAATCTGGATAGAGTGGCGCTGCTGGATAATTTCTGCTGGGGCAATACCAATAAACCGGAGCGGCTGGGTACGCTGGTGCGTGCCTGCCAGGCCTGCTACGATATGGCGATTGCCTTCGGCACCCCCTTTATATCCGGGAAGGACAGCTTAAACAACGAGTTCGAGTATCACGGCGGCACCATTGTCATACCCGATACCCTGCTGATTTCCGCCATGGGTGTTATGAAAGACAGCAGCAAGGCTGTCAGCATGGATTTCAAGAAGGAAGGCGATTTGATTTATATCGTCGGTACTACCTATAACGAACTGGGCGGGTCGGAGTATTTCAGGAGCATGGGATACCTGGGAAACGATGCCCCGAAGGTTAATCCCAGGCAGGCGAAAACAACGATGGATAACCTCAGTAAAGCCACCGATAAGAGGCTGGTAAGAGCCTGCCACGACCTGAGCGAGGGGGGCCTGGGTGTAGCGCTGGCGGAAATGGCTTTTGCCGGAGGCAAAGGCGCCACGATTATGCTGAGCAAGGTGCCATTGGGCGACCAGATCATGCGCGACGACTACATTTTATTCTCCGAATCCAACAGTCGTTTCCTGGTAGAGGTTTCGCCCCAGGACGTCAATCAATTCGAAAAAACCATGGGTGACGCACCCTTTGCCCACATCGGCGAGGTTACCGCACTCAGTTCGATGCAGGTCTTC
>JAAYNN010000092.1 GCA_012520835.1 Dehalococcoidales bacterium | reverse complement strand
TTCGTCATTATTGCGGCGCACGAATTCGCGCCATGAAAAATCGGTATCGCTGGTTTCCGGCATGTTAACCGAAAGCAGGTAGCGCAGGGGGTCGGGGCTATAGCGTGAGAGATAATCGGGCACCCAAACCGCCCAGTTCAGGCTGCTGGATAATTTTTTGCCCTCGATAGTAAGGTATTCATTGGATGGAACATTGTAAGGCAAATTCAGGCCGCCGTACCCTAAAAGCATGGCCGGCCAGATAATAGTATGGAAAGGAATGTTATCCTTTCCGATAAAATAATAGCTTTTAACATTTTCATCCTGCCAGAACTCGCGCCATTTATCGGGATTGCCGGTCGATTTAGCCCATTCCTTCGCAGCTGACAGGTAGCCGATAACGGCTTCGAACCAGACATAGATGCATTTCCCATCGTATCCTTCGAGCGGCAAAGGGATGCCCCAACTGATATCGCGCGTAATGGCACGGTCTTTGAGGCCGGACTGCAGGTATTTAAGCGTAAAATTGGCTACATTGGAACGCCAGTGTTTCTGCTTTTCCACCCATGACAGTAATTTCCCTTCGAAAGCCGTCAGCTTGAGAAAAAACTGTTCGGAATTCCGGAATTCGGGCGTTGTGCCGCAGGTTCTACAACGGGGAGCGTTAAGTTCGTTGGGATTTAAAGGCTGGCCGCATTTATCGCACTGGTCGCCGCGGGCGCCCGTGCAACCGCACAGCGGGCAGGTGCCTTCCACATAACGGTCGGGCAAATAGCGCTGGCACTTCGAACAAAAAGGCTGCAAAACGATATCTTTATAGATATAACCCTTATTTAACAGGCTTGTAAAGAAATCCTGCGACACTTCGGTGTGATTCTCCGTTCCTGTACTGGTAAAAAGGTCGAAGGTGATGCCGAAATCCCGAAAAGACTGCAAAAACTGCTTGTGGTATTTCTCGGCAATTTCCGCAGGTTCTACCCCCTCCTGCTCGGCGCGTATGGTTATCGGGGTGCCGTGAATATCGGACCCGGATACCATCAGGACGATATCGCCTTTTGTGCGGTGATAACGGGCAAAAATATCGGGCGGCAGATACGCCCCGGCAATATGACCTAAGTGCAGCGAGCTATTGGCATAAGGCCAGGCAACACCGATAAAAATCTTATCTCTCATACCTTTTTATACCTGGTTGATATCTGTTTCGGTAAAGAAAGAGAGGGTTTTTTCTCCCTTTTCTTCCTTGTAATGGGCATACCCTTTATTGAAAGCGCAGCCGGCACAGTAGCGCACCATCTTGCCTTTTTCTACTTCAACGCCGTTTTCCTCGTCGATGCAGAGATACCTCTCCGGATACTGGATAACACGGCCGCAGACATCGCAATTAACTCTCCCTAACGAGATACATCCCCTTCTCATGGCAAACTCCTTTTAAAAACCCTTAGATTATTATCAGTACTATTCGGTAATAGTATCCAATCAATTGTTAATTAGGTTTAAAATACTATTCTTCAAATACTTCAATCGAATAGCACTTTATTATTTAAAGTTTTATGATAACAACTTCAGCCAGGCCTGATAGACCTCTTTTTTAGATAAACCGGTTTCCTTGACCACCTGCGCCACCGCCTCCCTGGCTCCCACCCCTGCCTGCTGCAATACTTCCAGCTTTTTCACCACCTCATCATCCAAGCGCGGCTTTTCTTTGCTCTTGCCCGCGATAACCAGTGTAAACTCCCCCCTCGGGTCATCGAAATGCTGTAAAGCTTCGCTGGCAGTTCCGCGAAAAACCTCTTCATAGATTTTGGTCAGTTCACGGCAAACGGCAATTCTCCGGTCGCCTAAAACATATATTATATCATTTAATGCTTCTTTTATGCGATGGGGGGCTTCATAGGCAATAATCGTCCCCGCCTCGGAGGCAACCGTTGTAAGCGCCTGCCTTCTTTCACCGATTCTGCGCGGCAAAAAGCCGATAAAGATGAACCTGTCAGTCGGCAACCCGGAAACAGCCAGAGCGGTGATAATCGCCGAAGGGCCGGGTAGCGGCACTATCGTAAAACCCTTTTCGATAGCGGCGGCAACCAGTTCATAGCCGGGGTCGGAGATGCCCGGCATGCCCGCCTCGGATACAATGGCAATATCCTTTTCCTGAAGCTGCTTCAGGATATAGTCCAGTTTATCTATTTTGTTGTGTTCGTAGTAACTCGTTAAGGGGGTTTTTATCTCATATTTATCCAGAAGTATCCTGGTCTTACGCGTGTCTTCGGCAGCAATAAGTTTTACTTCACGCAAAATCCTGACAGCTCGCGGGGAAATATCTTCAAGGTTTCCTATGG
>JAAYNN010000091.1 GCA_012520835.1 Dehalococcoidales bacterium | reverse complement strand
TTTCAGCCTTACGTCAGGTTGTATAAAAAGAAGGATAATAAATCAGGGTTGGGTTTAGGGCTTTCCTTATCCAAGATGCTGGTGGAATTACACGGCGGCAAAATATGGCTGGAGGAAAAGGACGGGCCCAGCAGTACTTTCAGATTTTCCATCCCTGTAAATAATAAACAAAGTGAGTAATAAAAAGTGAAAATACTGATAATCGAAGATGATGCCAAGATAATCGAATCCATTCGATTCGTTTTTCAGGTGGGTTGGCCGGAAGCAAATGTTATTTCCAGCAAACATGGCGAAGAGGGGCTGGAAATGATTGAAAAGGAGTCGCCGCAGCTAGTCATCCTTGACCTCGGGTTGCCGGATATCGAAGGCTTCGAAGTACTCAAGCAGATTCGCCTCTTCTCCAATATTCCTGTGGTGATTTTAACCGTAAGTGGCGAAGAAGAAAATATCATCAAGGGGCTGGAGCTGGGAGCCGATGAATATATTACAAAACCGTTTAAACCTCTTGAATTGATTGCCAGAGTTAAGAAAGCCCTGAAAAACCATCTCGTTTCTCAATCTGGAACAGAAGTGAGCCTTGATTACGGGAATCTGCGCATTTTCCTGGCGGCACAGAAAGTACAGATAGATAACCAGACTATCAAGCTTACCAGTACCGAATCCCTGATTTTAAAATACCTGGCATCAAATGCCGGTATGGCTGTACCTAACGATGCCCTGGCCGAGCATATCTGGGGAAATATCTACCCCGATTGCAACAAGGCCATCAGGGTGTATATCAGGCAGTTGCGCAAAAAACTGGAAAAGGATGCCAGTAATCCGCAATTGATTATTACCCGCCCAGGTATCGGCTACATGTTAGTTAAACCGGGTTAAATACAAAAATCGGCTTCGATTAAAACTACATTACTTGTACTTACAAGTAGATGAGACATTTCTCGTAGATAGAAGTTCCCCATGTATTAATTTATTTACAGCAGTCCTTCTCTATATCATTCACCACTGGCAATAGATAAATAATTCTTAAGATATATAAAAAACCTGTAATCTTTGAATCAAATACTCTAATTCAATAATTACTTATTTTAATGCATATCCAAATCTTTAAATGCTATACTTTGTATTAAAGCAACAAGTTACATTTTCAAGTTTATTATTCCGGACAGGATTTTTGTACGTATTTGCCCATTTTGTTCTGTAACCTTCCGGATATAGCGTGATTTCAGGATATAATTTAGAGAGAGGTTGTATTGAAAATTCTGGTAACCGGTACAAATTCTGAATTTTCCAGACGAATTTGCTTGATTATAAGCAGATTGCAGCCGGATTGGAAGGTGGAGACTGTAGAATCAGGCAAGGATTGTTTGGCTACTCTTCTCAACGGATATAGGCCGGATATTGTTTTAACCGGAATGCAGCTTTCCGATATGTCCGGCTTCGAATTGATAAAGCATATCCGGGAGGATTCGGATATGCCGGTAGTTCTTCTGTCTGAAGACCATAATGTCGAACTGCTGGTTAAGGCTTTTGAAATGGGGGCCAACGATTATATGACCAAGCCGTATCGCGATGCCGTTTTCATTGCCCGGCTGAAAGCGTTAGTCAGAAGAAGGGCATGGGACATCCAAAAAGGGGGAAATGAAATTATCAATTATGAATTACCTGAAGGAACCAAGAGTTAAAGGCTTTTATAAGCATTATTCTGGTTCACTTTTTTATTACAATTGTATAATATAATAAGGTATAATATAGTATAATATAAAAGACGAATTATCTAAATATTTAAAATAGATAAAAAATCAAGAAACGGAGGTGATGCCTATTTAATAATTTACTATTAAACAGTAGTGATCAATAAAAGGAGAAGGAATTGAAAGAAGAAAAAGAAAAGTTACCTGTTGAAGAAACTAAACAATCCGGCGAAGTTACCAGACGTGACTTTCTGGTAGGTTCTGGTACCGTAATAGTCGGCGGTGCCATTGGAGCCGGATTACTTTCAAGCTGCAAGGGTGGTGAGACGGTTACTACCACAGTAACCAGCACCAAGACAGTTCCGACCACCGTAACCGCAGCTGCTACCACAGTTACCAACACTGTTACTTCCACCGTAGGTGGGCCTGGTGCGGCAACAGTAACCCAGACAATAACAAAAACCATAGATGGCCCCGGCGGTGCGGTTTTACCGGCATTCGAACCGGAAGAAACGACTCTTAAAGTCGGATGCTCCGATGGTAGAGCCCTTTCTGCTGTTGATTCGAAGCATGGGAAAATAGTCAGGATTCGTCCCCATCACTGGGATTGGAAATATACCGAAGCTGAATTGAAACCGGGCAAAATGATAGCCAGAGGCAAGACTTTCAACTTCACCATGAAGAGTCTTTAGAGCTTCTATTTCGCCTGCTACAAGAAGCGTGTCTACTCGCCCAACAGGATTTTGTATCCGTTAAAGAGGGTCGACTGGGAGCCGGGCGGCGGTGATGTCAGCAGATACAATCCGCAGAACCGTGCCAAGAGCAAATTCAAGAGGGTTTCCTGGGATTATGCATTAAACACC
>JAAYNN010000090.1 GCA_012520835.1 Dehalococcoidales bacterium | reverse complement strand
CTAGTATTAAACTTGATGGTGGCATCCTAAAGTTATATAATGTGTCTGCATTATTTGTCTTCGTTATTTTGCATCGCATATGCGATGTTTAATAGTGTTGGTTATTGTTTTTTAGGAGGAATATCATGGATGAAGATATAATGCGATCAGAAGAATCGGGCGCAAAGGTCCTCGTTAAACCCCTGCCCAAAATTTTAGACGACCTGGACGAACATATCAGGTCGGCGATTCTTGCCTCCAGGGAAGCTCAGGAATCGGCCCGGCTGGCAGCAAAGTCAGCCGCTGATGCCATCGCCGCAGCCAGGGAATCGAAAGAAACCGGGGAAAAGATGGCGCAAGAAGCTAAGCAGGAAGCCCAGGCGGCGCTGGCCAAGGCAGAGGAAGCACTGGTAAAAGCGGTAATCAAGCGGCTTTCACACAGTGAATGGGTCGTCACCGCTATCGTTTTAATTCTGGCTATCATTTTCGGCGCAGTCTTTTTGGCTGTAGCTCTCATAGAAGCTCTTTAATTTGCAGAAAATCAATCGCTCGGTAAAAGCAAAGAGCTTAAAAAAGGAGAAGACCCGGATAAAGAACTTGGGAAGAAACACGGCATAATGAATACTCCGTTGCCTGTGTTGCTGGATGGAAACACATAAACTTAATATCCCGACCGTGAGGTCGCAGTGTTAAATTCGGTAAAATAAAAATCGCAAGATTTAATTAGACAGTTTATAATAAAGGGAGGCAATGTCCTCCTTTTATTTTTTATTCAAAGTTCCTTATTCTCAGATACGGCTTAATTCTCCAATAACTGCCTTTTAGCTTTAAATATTTTACCTGCGCCATCTAATTATGATACAATTAAGGTACAGTATAAAATGGGGCAGCAAAAACAGACTGCCTCTTTTATTATGACGAAACGAGTCTATGTTTTATAAGAGCATAAATGACAGAGGATAAAAAAGCTCCAATTAAAGACAATAATTATTCCGCCGCCGATATACATGTGCTGGGCGGACGCGAGGCCGTTCGCCGCCGTCCCGGAATGTATATCGGTTCCACCGACCAGCGCGGCATGCATCACCTAGTCTATGAAATTGTTCATAACAGCGTCGATGAAGCCATGGCCGGTTTCTGCACGAAGATAAAGATTACCATAGATAAAAATAACGTGGTTACCGTAGAGGATAACGGGCGCGGTATACCCGTCGATATCCACCCCACAACCAAAGTATCAGCCTTAGAGACGGTGCTTACCGTGTTGCATGCCGGTGCCAAGTTCGGCGGAAAGACCTACCAGGTATCCGGCGGCTTGCACGGCGTCGGCTCATCAGTGGTCAATGCCTTATCGGAGCGAATGGAAGCAACCGTTCGTATGAACGGCAAAATATACTACCAGGAATACAGAAAAGGCATACCGCAAGAAAGAGTTAAGGAAATTGGCGAGGCTGAGGAAACGGGAACGACAATTTCATTTCTGGCAGATAGAGAGATATTTACAGATGAAGGCTACGATTTCGACACCTTAAACGACCGCTTCCGCGAAATAGCCTATTTGAATAAAGGCCTGGAAATCTCTTTTTACGATGAGAAATCCGACCGTGAACAGACCTTTTATTTCGAAGGCGGCATCATTGGATTCGTACGCCATTTAAACCGCAATCGGCCGGTACTGCACAAGCTGCCGATATATATATCGAAGCAGGAAGGCAGCACTATTGTCGAAGCAGCTATACAGTACAACGACGGTTATGCTGATAACACCCTCAGTTTCGCCAACTGCGTTAATACCGTAGACGGCGGTACACACCTGACCGGCTTCCGTTCAGCCTTGACGCGCGTACTGAACGACTATGCGCACAAGAATAAAATACTCAAGGAAGGCGACCCCAACCTGGTCGGCGATGACGCCAGGGAAGGCCTGACCGCCGTAATCAGCGTTAAATTATCGGAACCCCAGTTCGAAGGGCAAACCAAGGGAAAACTGGGAAACATCGAGATTAAAAATACCACGGAGAGCTTCGTCGCCGAAGGGCTTTCCCTTTATCTGGAAGAAAACCCGCAGGATGCCAAGAAAATTATTGAAAAATGCATCACCTCCGCTAAAGCGCGCGAAGCTGCCAGGAAAGCCAGGGACTTGGTTATCCGCAAGAACAGCCTCGAATCGGGGACGCTTCCCGGTAAACTGGCTGACTGCTCCGAAAAAGATCCGGCTCTCTGCGAGCTATTCCTAGTGGAAGGTCAATCCGCCGGCGGTTCAGCCAAAGAAGGGCGCAACCGCCGCTTCCAGGCGATTCTACCCTTAAGGGGTAAAATACTCAACGTGGAAAAGGCTTCCATGACGAGAATTTTATCCAGCGAGGAAATCCGCAACATGATAACCGTTCTGGGCTGCGGCATCGACGACTCGATGGACCTTTCCAGGCTGCGCTATCACCGTGTCGTCCTCATGGCAGATGCCGATGTCGACGGGGCGCATATCCGCACCCTGCTTTTAACCTTTTTCTTCAGGCACATGACCGAACTTATAAACGGGGGACACCTGTACATCGCTCAACCGCCCCTTTATAAAGTCAAATCGGGGAAAACGGAGCAATGGGTATACAGCGACCAGGATAAAGATCTGATTTTAGATAGACTGAAAGCGGAATCCAGGAAATCTGAAGTGCAGAGATATAAGGGTCTGGGTGAAATGAGCGCAGAGCAGCTATGGGATACCACCATGAACCCGGAAACGCGTACCATGCTGAGGGTAAATATCGAGGATGCCGCCAAAGCCGACGAGGTCTTTAACATGCTTATGGGCGGCGATGTGCCTCCCCGCAAGGCCTTCATACAGGCGCATGCCAAGAGCGTCAAGAACCTGGATATCTAGGTTTTGTAAAATCCGAAGGTTAACTCTTTCAGCCTTTTCGATAGCCCATTGGCATTTTCAAGCATAGAGATTATAACGAAACCCCGATACCGTCTTTGCCGGTACGGACTTATTCCGGATGACTCGGCAATCCCTGGCACATGTACAATTCTTTTTCACCGATATAGTCGGCTACCGCATCGGGTACCAGCCCGCGGATATCGCTGCCGTTTCTTACCCTCTGCCTGATATCGTATGAAGATATTTCAATCACCGGGCTATTCAGCAAAATTAAACTCTGCGACAAACCCGGAAGCCTTTGTTCCAGTAAAACCATATCCGGTTCCGGCCATCCCGCACGGGGAACGATTATCAGCCGGCAAAGCGATATCAACTCGCAAGCCCGATGCCATGAAGGGAAGTTCGCTAGGCTATCCCATCCCATGATGAAAAAGAGTTCATCCGGCGGCCTGAGGCCGCTTTTCAGCTCCCTCAGGGTATCTACACTATAGGTTACCCCTCCCCGCTCGATTTCCATGGCAGATAATCGAAATGCGGGCTTACCAAGGATAGCCAGTTCCACCATGCGGAGGCGATGCCCGGCTGCGGTGACCGATTCCTCGTCTTTAAATCGCGGGCGGCCGG
>JAAYNN010000089.1 GCA_012520835.1 Dehalococcoidales bacterium | reverse complement strand
TATTATACTAAAGAGTAGAAAGCTAAAAAGATTATTTCAGGAGGTTATCCATGAAATCAAAGACATTACAGGAAATGGTTAAAAGTATCTTTTGCGACGAATCCACCAGAGAACAGTTTTTGTCTAATCCCGATAGCGTCATGAGCCGCTATAACCTGACCGACAATGAAAAAACAGCTGTATTAAATACCACCGCCAGATATGGACTTGCAACCTCTGATTCTGTATCTCTGGCTGTTGGATTTAAAGCAGCACTGTTCTGGCTTTAATCAAATTAAATAGCTTTAAGGCCATCTAAATGAATGATGGTTTGCTGTATAAACTTCTTCATGAAGAGATAATTGATGTTATTTTGTCGTTGCCCGAAGAACTTTATGATTTTGTTAAAGAGCCGTTAACGGTAAGCAAAAGAGGGTTGGCTGTTGCAGACGAGCATGAGCCACCTTGGATTTTGTTACCGTTAATTGTTTGTGAATCCATTGGCGGCAGCACTGATAAAGCGCTGCCGCTTTGTGCTTCTCTTCAGTTTTTCATGGCAGCCGGCGATGTTTTCGACGATATCGAGGACAACGATGCCCCACTGTCTTTATCCTCCAGGTATGGAACTGCCATTACCAACAACATTGCTACCACCCTGCTAGTACTCGGAGAAAAAGCAATTGCCCGCCTTAAAAGTAGATGCGTGGACGACCGTATGATAGTGCGCATTCTGGATATAATTAATTCTTATTACTTGACTGCCTGCAAGGGGCAGCATATGGATTTATCACATGGCAGCGCAATCGAGCTCTCCGAAAACGACTACCTGGATATACTCAGTATGAAATCTGCATCCCAGATTGAGTGCGCTTGCTACACCGGAGCGCTATTGGCTACCGAAAATAAAAAAGTACTCGATAATATTAAGGAATTCGGGCATAACCTGGGAATGCTGGCACAAATTACCAACGATATTGCAGGTATAATTGAAAAAAAGGATATAATCAACAAGAAAATCACCTTGCCGGTCATATTTGCGTTATCGCAGACAGAAGGGCCGGCGAATTCGCTATTGATACGGTATTATAGAAAACAAGCAGGCAGCGCAGATATTGATATAGAACAGATTTCTGATATACTTTCAAATAGCGGAGCGTTACATTATACAGCTATAAAAATGGAATTTTACCGGTTATTGGCAAGCGAAGCTATCGAGAAAATCAAAGAATCCGGTATAAATACAGAAAAATTAGGGATGTTTGTAAAATGACTTCTCTAAATATGAACAGGAACGAACAAACCGGCAATTCCATCCTTAAAAATATGATGAAATATAAAAGAGAAATCGCCATTTCTCTTTTTGGTTTGATTGTAATAGCCGTTTCGCTTTCGCTATTCATATCAAGCTTGAGCAGGACATATATCGGGATATCCTTACATTTAACCGACGACGGATGGGTCGTTCAGAGCCTGGATGCATCGGGGCTTGGCCCGCAAGCAAGTATGAAAATCGGAGATATACCTGTAACTATTAACGGCCAACCGGCAAATACTTACTTACAAGTATATGAAAAACAAAAACAATGCATGGGTCTTCTAATCACTGATTTGACAGTAATAAATAGTGAAGGTGAAATCATTTCCGCGACAATTGAGGGTAGCACTCCGCCCTCTCAATATATAAAAGAATTGATTCCATACATAGTCGTCTGCCTGATATTTTGGCTGACTTCTTATTATGTTTTCTTTTCCAAACCCAGAAGTGCCATCTCGCTATTATTGCTATTATGTTCATTAGCATTTGGATTAGCAATAATAGGAAACGTTGCTGGGGTTGTACGCATTCATGGCGCTATGCATCTGGCTATTATAGCAACGGTCATAGGACCATGGTTGCTATTTCATTTCTTTTTAATTTTACCGGAAGAAAGAGCCAGACTGCGTAAAAATCCTTTTGTCTATCTGATTTACGTCCCCACTATATTAACACTATTACTATATCCGTTCTTTGGCTCCTCAAACGGAGAACCAACCATGCCATTTCGTTATGCCAGAACAATAGAACTGGTTGTGGCTTTCGTGGCGGTAATTGCGGTAGCTATATATAATTATGTCAGTGCCGTGTCTCCCAGGACACGTCAACAAATGAAATTGCTGCTATACTTTTGTCTTGCG
>JAAYNN010000088.1 GCA_012520835.1 Dehalococcoidales bacterium | reverse complement strand
CTCGTATTCATCGACAAACGCCAGTATCTGATCGATTTTAGTTTTGCGCTGCTCTTTATCAAGCTGTGAATAGCTGCCTTTATCCAGTTGAAGCTGCTTAAATTTCTTTAAAACAGACGGCTTATTAAACGTTCCTTCGGTTTGGGCTGCCCAGCGGATGAGGAACTTATCCAGGCCGCCGAAAACAGCGGTATCGTTATAGTCTTTTTGGCGCTCAAGATCCAGAACCTTACGTAACGGTTTTGCATCCATCAGCAGGCTCCTTTTTCTATGATTGAAGTATTATTAGAGCTAAAGGGAGGCGAACTTCAATTTGGGCAGATTTATCTGTGGGAGAGAAGGAAGTGAAAGAATGCGCTTCTTTTCTTCTTCGCCCTTTTCAGCTAAAACATTGATTTTTTCTCTTAGAGCCAGAATCAGCGTTCCCGGGCCGCCGTGAACACCCAGCGCCGGGCCCAACCTCGATATGTGAATATTGTTTTTATCGAATATGGTACCGATGCGCTCTTTAAGCGATTGCGCGTCATCCGGAGTGGTGCTGTGTACGACGGCAATATCCTGAATATGCAAACAGTCTCTGACATGCTCGAAGAGTTTATCGATGCCTTTGCCGCGGCTGCGCGCCAGACCGGTCGGATGTATTTCACCGTTCGACATGGTCAACAACGGTTTTACGTTCAGTACGCTGCCCAGCAGCGCTTTAGCTTTGCCGATACGCCCGCCTAAAGAGAGGTATTTCAGGGTGTCGAACATACCCCAGAGGCGTGTTCTTGCCAGCGATGATTTTATTTCATTCATTATTTCGGCCAGGTTTTCCCCGGTTTTGGCCATGCGTGCGGCCGAGAGGATTGTCAGCCCCATCCCCATGGAAGCGGACATGGAATCCACCACTTCGATACGGTTTCCGGCACCCAGCATTTCCTTTGCCTGTAATGCCGAGTTATAGATTCCGCTCAGTTTGCTGGTAACCTGCAGAGAGATAATTTCATCCGCCTGTTCAAGCAATTTCCTGTATGCGGTTAAAAAATCCCCGGGCGGGGGCTGGGAGGTCTTGATCACGATATTATCGTTTTCCATTTTTGAATAGATTTCGTCATGGCTGATATCTACTCCGTCGCGGTAGGATTTTCCTTCGAACTGTACATAGGCGGGAACGACGGTAATACCATATTCCTCGATTAATTCATGCGGAAGATCGGATGCACTATCTGTGACAATTTTAACTGTCATATTCTTCTCCTTGTTATTCAGGGCTTTTGCATGATAGATACGGCAATAGCTCTCGGTCCCGCATATGTTCCCACCACCGGGCAGACAATCGATTTATAGATATTCTGGCGGGGAACGATAGCACTGATGCGTTCGATAAGCATTTCGGCATCTTCGGGAGTGGTGCAATACTCCACCCCGATACTCTCGATATTTTCAGTAGTTGCCACCGCATTGTATAGATAATCGATACCGGCTCCCCTGGACCTGACTCTGGTCAGGGGAGCCATTTCTCCGTCTTTGATGGTAAGTATCGGTTTAACCGAAAGCAGCGAGCCGACAAAACCCTGTGCTTTTCCGATGCGCCCGCCTCTGGAGAGATATTTAAGGGTATCGAAGTAGGCTACCAGTTGCGACTTTTCCAGCCTGACTTTAGTCTTTTCTATTATCTCATCCATTCCTGCCCCGGCATTAGCCATTTTGGCGGCAGCCATTACAGCAAGGCCGAAGCTCATGATTATCTTTTGCGAATCCAGTATTTCGATGCGGCAATTGGTATCAACCATATTTTTAGCGTTAATCGCCGATTGATATGTTCCGCTGAGCTTGCTTGACAACGTAATCACAAGTATCTGATCGGTTTCTTCTGACAATTTCTTATAGACGTTGGCAAAAGTAACCGGGGGCGGCTGGGTGGTGGTGGGGAGTTTGCTTTCCCGTACCAGTCTTTCATAAAATTCTTCAGAGGTAATCTCTACCCGGTCAAGAAATGATTCAAGCCCGAATGATACTGTTAAGGGAATCAATGTGATTCCCAATTCATTTGCTATATCATCGGGGATGTCGGATAGAGTATCTGTGACAATCTTGACTGTCATTATGACTATACTCCTTGCCCGGTTATTCTGCTGAAACGATATAGTTGTAGTGCGGTTGGCCGCCTTTAACTACTTCTACCTGCAGATGGGGATACTTTTCCCTGATTTCATTGCCGCATGTTTCGGCTTCTGTTTCTTCTGTATCTTGCCCGTAGTATAAAGTTACTATTTCGGCTTTGTCCAGTTCGGCTTTCTCTAGAACCTCGATTAAAACATCTCTGGCACTGTCCTGTGCAGCTACAATAGTGCCGTTTAGAAGGCCGATAGCCTGTTTCTTTTTGATATCCAGACCGCCGATTTTACACGAGCGTACGGAACGCGTTATCTCGATGGATTTAACGGATTTTATGGCTTCCGCCATAATCTCGCAGTTAGTTTCCATATCCGCTTCATAATCGAAAGCCAGTAAAGCCGCTACTCCCTGAGGTACGTTTAGCGTGGGTATGACGCAAATTTTCTTATCAGTCAAAGCCTGAACCTGCTTTGCAGCAAGAACAATGTTTTTATTATTGGGGAGTATGATAACCTGATCGGAGGGAGCGCGTTCTACTCCCATCAGAATATCTTTTGTACTGGGATTCATGGTCTGCCCGCCGGCAACTACGGCAGCCACTCCAAGGCTGGCAAATACCTCCGCCAATCCTTCCCCGGCAACTACGGCAATAATAGCGGTATTTACCGGGACAGCCGTGCTTTTCTTCTTGGCAAGGTAATCCTGGTGCTGTTCATCCATGTTCCTGGCGCTGACACCGTGGATAGTGCCCATCGAGGTGGCATAACTGATGATTTCACCGGGATCGAGCGTATGAACATGTACCCTGACGGTCGAATCATCACCGACAACAATCAGAGATTGCCCTTTCTTTGAGAGAGTTTTCCTGATTTTCTCCGGATCCAGGTCTTTTCCCTTCAACAGGAACTCCGTGCAATACCCGAAAGGAATTTCATCGTCGTCCTCATTTTTAGCATGAGATATAATAGTCACCGGTGTTGTAGCTACATTGCTGGCGATAATCTGTGGTTTTCTGAATTGCATCAGTTCCGCTTCACCGCGCAGGTAACGCAGAGCGCCGTCCAGTATGGTATAAAGCCCCTGTCCGCCCGAATCGATCACACCCGCTTCCCTGAGTGCCGGCAGCAGAGTGGGAGTATTGGCTACCGATTCGCTGGCTGCGCTTACCGCCGCCGCCATTACCGAAAGAAAGTCGCCATTACCGTTGGCTGCCGTCAAAGCGGCAGAATTAGAGGCATCCTTGAGAACAGTAAGGATAGTTCCCTCTACCGGATTGCTGACGCCCTTATATGCCATAACCGAGGCCTGAGCCAATGCGGCGGCAAAATCATTGCCGTCAATAGCCTCCTTATTTTCCAGGCCTTGCGCCAATCCTGCCCAGAATTGTGAAAGAATGACGCCGCTGTTGCCGCGGGCGCCCATTAAAGCGCCGTTAGCCATAGCTTGAGCCACTGATGAGGCATTATCGTTTACATTTTGAGAACCATGTTCGATGGTGGATTTCATCGTGAGTAGCATATTTGTTCCGGTATCACCGTCGGGAACCGGGAAGACGTTAAGTGCATCAATGTCCGCGGCACTTTTTTCCAGCCAATCGGTAGCTGCGGCGAACATATCCAGAAATTGCTGTCCGCCGATAGTATCCGTTTGATTCATGTTTTTACATCACCATCCTTGCAAAGTAAAGGAGCAGTTTGAATTATTCTTGTCAGGTTGTGCAATTTATGCTAATATAACAGGACGAATTGTACAACAATTCTTCATAGACAGTCAAAGGAGTAAACCAGTTAAATGAAGTGTGATTTATGCGAAAAAAGCAAGCTGTTCGGCAATAATGTCAGCCATTCCAATAGACGTACCAGAAAGCAATCGAAGCCGAATATCCGTACAATTAAAGCAGAAGTTGACGGAAAAGCAATGCGTGTACATATTTGCACCAGGTGTCTGCGAACTCATAATAAGTATGCCCAGTCTGCCTGATAATCAAAATTGATTGCTCATTGATAGCCTGCACTCTTAACGGTTGCAGGCTATTTCTTTTGCTCTTTTTAAAGCCAGTTCCACCTGTCCGGGCGAGGTGCCGCCGGGAACGTTGCGTGCCGCAACCGATGATTCCATCGTTATCTTTTTTACATCGTTTGCAAACAGAGGGGAAAACTGCCTGTATTCATCCAGACTCATAGTATCAAGCGTTTTATTGTTTTTAACGGCATAATTGACCAATCTGGCAATAATACCGTGAGCATTGCGGAAAGCTTCCCCCTTATTAACGAGATAATCGGCCAGGTCGGTAGCCAGTATAAAACCGCGGTCGAGGGCATTCTTCATATTTTCCGGCTTGAATCTCAACGTATCCAGCATTCCGCTGAAAACCTGGAGGCTGGGTACCAGCGTATCTACGGTATCGAATACCCGTTCCTTGTCTTCCTGCAGGTCGCGGTTATATGTCAGCGGCAGACCTTTCATGGTGGTCAGCATTGACATCAAGTTGCCGTAAACGCGGCCGGTTTTTCCGCGGCCGAGTTCGGCGACATCCGGATTTTTCTTCTGCGGCATCAGGCTGGAGCCGGTGGAATAGGCATCGTCCAGTTCGATGAATTTGAACTCCGCCGAAGACCACATGATGATTTCCTCCGCCAATCTCGAAAGGTGCATCATGCAAACGGCGGCGGCAGAGATATATTCGATGGCAAAGTCCCTGTCTGCAACAGCATCCATGCTGTTATGGCTTATTTCACTGAAACCGAGTTCTTCGGCTAAAAACCGGCGGTTGATATTGAATGTGACGCCGGCCAGGGAGCCGCTTCCCAGAGGCAAAACATCCGCACGCTTATAGCAGTCCTTGAAACGGCCGTAATCGCGTTCCAGCATTTCGAAATAAGCCAGTAGGTGATGTGCCAGCAGTACCGGCTGCGCCAGTTGCAAATGGGTGTAGCCCGGCATAACCACCGCCTTATTGGCTTCTGCCATAGCGATAAGAGTTTTTTGCAGCATACGGATGCTGCTGAGCGTTTGCGATACGGCTTCTTTTATATATAACCTGAAATCAAGCGCCACCTGGTCATTGCGCGAGCGTCCGGTATGCAGTTTGCCGGCCGGGTCGCCTATCAATTCGAACAGACGCGCTTCGATCGCCATATGAATATCTTCCTGCTCCGGCTTAAACTGGAAGACGCCTTTCTCAATCTCCTCTGCTACCAGAGCCAATCCTTTTTCAATCTGAGCGGCGTCATCACTGGTTATGATGCCCTGTTTAGCCAGCATACGGGCGTGAGCGATGCTGCCCCTGATATCATAGCTGTAGAGACGCCAGTCGTACTGGAGCGATGAGGTATACTTTACCACCAGTTCATCCGGCGGTTTGTCGAAACGGCTTCTTATATGGCTCATTTTTTATACCTCGCTTCTTATTACGTTCCCGGACACAGGGTATTATGACATCTCCCCGTTCATCTTATATCTATATACATGTATATACATGCCGGGAGAGTAAATCGTATTTATTTCTCCTTTTGAATCTGTCCCTGAATTTTTGCCGGCAGCCCCCAGAGCTTGATGAATCCGACGGCTGCTGACTGGTCGAACTCGTCGCCTTCGGCATAGGTAGCCAGATTATGGCTGTATAATGAATAGGCTGACCTGCGCCCGACCACTGTGCAGTGCCCTTTATTGAGTTTGACCCTGACATCACCGCTGACGAATCTCTGCGTGCTGTCGATATAAGCACACAGGTCTTCACGGTGAGCGGTAAACCACAATCCCTCGTAGACAAGATTCGAGAATTCCGACGCTACCATATTTTTGAAGCGGTACTGCGCTTTAGCCAGTGTCAGAGATTCAAGCGCTTTATGGGCGGCTATCAGGACATGTGCTGCCGGAGCTTCGTAGGTTTCTCTGGATTTAATACCGACCAATCTGTTTTCAATCATGTCTATTCTACCGATGCCATGATTACCGGCGATTTCATTGAGCTGTTTGATAAGCGTGATGCCATCCATTTTCTGACCGTTTATCGACTGCGGAATGCCCTGCTCGAAATGAATCTCCAGGTACTCCGGTTCTTCGGGCGCTTCTTTAAGCGATTTGGTCCATGAACAGGCGTCCTCGGGCGGTTCGTTCCACGGGTCTTCCAGGACCCCGCACTCGGTGCTCTTGCCCCACAGATTCTCATCTATCGAATAGGGGCTTCTGGATGTTATGGGCAGGGGTATACCATATTTAGCTGCATATTGAATCAACTCTTCACGGGTCATGCCCCATTCGCGGGCGGGAGCGACAATCTTCAAATCGGGAGCCAGTGAATTGATGCCGACATCGAACCTGACCTGATCGTTTCCCTTGCCGGTGCAGCCGTGCGCAATGGCTTTTGCACCTTCGGCACGTGCCACATCGACCAGTATTTTAGCAATCAAGGGCCGTGCCAGCGCGGTAGCCAGCGGATAATATTCTTCATAGAGGGCATTCGCTTTCAGAGCCGGAAAAATATAATCGTTAACGAATTCTTTTCTGGCATCTATTACCAGCGATTTTATCGCTCCTACTTTAAGGGCTTTATCTTTAATGACCGTAAAATCCTTTTCATTACCGACATCTATCGTAACAGCGATTACATCATAACCATATTTCTCCTGCAGCCACCTGACGGCAACCGATGTATCCAGTCCTCCGCTGTAAGCCAGTACCAGTTTTTCTGCCATGATAAACCTTCCTCCTTTCAATAATCTGTTGTTGTTATTATATATCAATTGACACTGAAATACTCGGTTAAAAAGTTGTTAATTTGTTCCTTCAGCCAGTCATATTTCCAGTCGTAATCGTGGCCGGGAGAGCCGATATACAAAAGGATATCCCCCTCGTGCTGCGGGGAAATGCCGCAGGCGGCTTCGAGATTTGCCCTGAAAATCGTTATCATGTCTCCGTGGCTGAACGAATCGGGAATGGTTCCGTTGGTGCGAAGTAACAGCACTCTTTGTCTGTCGCTGTCATCGTTCCAGACCGGCGGACCCAGTTGAATGCTGTAAACCTGTTCATTGTCCTCAAGGAGCGGCATGGCTCCCGAGCAAATCGTACAGCCGTTGCTAATACCCAGCAGAATGACCTTCAAATCCGGCAGGTTATCCGTTAGAAAAGCAGTTCTGGCTGCCAGTTCATGTCCTCTGGCCGGATTGGTGCTCAGCGCCATCATAAATTCGCCGACAGCTCCGTAAAAGGAGTTATCGGTACGGAAATAGTCTATCCAGAGCGTCGAATTGCCAAGGCCGGTCAGTATACCATCGATGCCGGGTGCCAGTTCTTTTTCGTTGGATTCGGCGATTGCCGACCAGCCCCACCCCCCGGAATTGACGATTACCAGCACGTCTTTCTCCCTAGCCTCTTTATACAATGCCAGTACCTGACTGGTAAAATCGGCGCATTTTGCGTCATTTTTCCCAAACAGAGTAACGGCTTTGCTTGCGGCATCGTCGATCACCAATTGCGGAATATCGGAGTAGTCATTCGTTTTAAGGATTTCATGCTGTCCCATCTCGCTGGCTTTGGCCGGTTTAGCGGTTGAAGGCGTGCAGAGAACGATGGCCATGCAAATAGCAACCGTTAAAATCACGCCGACTTGTACTTTCTTTACCTGATTCATATTAAGACAATTCTTTATATTATAGTCCCCGCCCCGCTATATTTAAAAAAGCTTCGCTCACACTGAGCCCGTCGAAGGACACGAATGGCTTCGGTTATTTATATCTGTTACCGAATAGTGCTAATAATATCCGACTGGTTTTATTTTACAATGCAAACATCCGTAAGTGCCGCATCCAGGATATCGATGGCCTTATCAATTTCGTCTCTGCCGATTATCAGCGGCGGCATAAATCGGATTATGTTATCGCCGACTTTATTCACCAGCAAGCCTTTTTTCAGGCAGGACATAACAACCGGCAGGGCAGTCCCGGATTTAAACTCGATAGCCTGTAAAAGCCCCCTGCCCCTCACTTCGGATATCAATCCGTATTTTTGTTTCATATCATTCAAACGCTTTGTCAGGTATTGTCCGCTTACCCTGGCGTTCAGTGAAATATCGTTATCAATGATAGTTTTGAAGGCAGCATAACCGGCAGCACATGCCAGCGGGTTGCCGCCGAAGGTAGAGCCGTGCTCGCCGGCGGCGAAAACGGAAGCCTTATTTTTACACAGTATCGCCCCGATCGGGAAGCCGCCGGCCAGGCCTTTTGCCAGCGTCATAATATCCGGCTCGACACCGTATTGCTGGTAGGCGAAGAGCGTTCCCGTGCGTCCAATCCCGGTCTGTATCTCATCCAGTATTAAAAGAATTCCTTTTTCATCGCACCAGTCTCTGACCTTTTTCAGGTAATCGTCAGCGGGCAGGTGGACGCCGCTTTCACCCTGTATCGGCTCCATCATAACGGCGCATGTTTTATCCGTAGTCGCCGCTTTCAGCGCATCGATGTTGTCATACTCTACGTTTATAAAACCGGATGGAATGGGAATATAAGGCTCCTGAAACTTGGTTTGTCCGCTGGCCGAAACCATTGCCAGCGTGCGTCCGTGAAACGAGCCGGTACCGGTGATGACTTCGTAGGCGCCTTTTAAATGAATGTGCCCGTATCTGCGCGCCAGCTTGACGGCTCCCTCGGTTGCCTCCGTTCCGCTGTTGCAGATAAAGACCTTATCCAGGCAGCTGTTTTTTACCAGCAGCTCCGCCAGCTTTATTTGCGGTGTAGTATAATAAATATTGGAAGT
>JAAYNN010000087.1 GCA_012520835.1 Dehalococcoidales bacterium | reverse complement strand
ATTGTGTTATACTAACCTTAATTGAGATTAAACGTGGGAAGTGGGTTTTGACCCACTTTTTTGTTGTAAGCAGCAACGGTAATCGCAATAAAGGAAATATTGGAGGTCTGATTCCGGGATGAAGAGCGATTTTTTACTCGCTATTACTCAGTTATCGGCTGAGAAGAATTTATCCAAGGAGGTGGTACTGGGTGCCGTGGAGTCGGCGCTGGTATCAGCTTATAGAAAGGACAATTTTGCTCAAAATCAGGAGATCACTGTCAAAATCGACCCAAACAATGGACGGGTGACTGTATGGGCGAAAAAAACAGTGGTGGAAAAGGTTTCCGACCCTCGATGTGAAATATCACTGGATGGAGCTAATAGAATTAAAAAAGGTATCACGATCGGAGAGGAGATTGTCGTCGAGGCAACCCCTACCAATGCCGGTCGCATTGCTGCGCAGACCGCCAAACAGGTAATTCTGCAGCGTCTGCACGAAGCCGAACATAGTGCCATTTTTGAGGAATTTGCCGATAAGCAGGGAGAGGTGATTACCGGCGTGGTGAGGCGCATCGAGCCCAGGCAGGTTTTCATCGACCTGGGCAGAGCCGAAGCCATAATGCCCTCCACCGAGCAGCCTGCCAATGAAAGATACCGGGTAGGCCAGAGATTAAAAGTCTACCTGGTAGAGGTATCACAATCCGCCAGAGGGCCTTTATTGTTAGTATCCCGCTCACATCCGAACCTGTTAAGGCGTATAATAGAGATTGAAGTCCCTGAAATATACAACGGCACTGTTGAGATTAAATCCGTCGCCAGGGAAGCCGGATTTCGCAGCAAGGTAGCCGTCACGGCGCGCCAGGAGGGGATAGATGCCGTCGGTTGTTGCGTCGGATTACGCGGTATCAGGATTCAGAATATTGTAAATGAACTCAACGGTGAAAAAATTGATGTTGTCAATTGGAGCGCCGACCCGGCCCGGTTCATAACCAATGCCATCAGCCCGGCACAGGTGGCCGGTGTCCGTTTAAACGAACAGGATAACTCTGCCATTGTCATTATACCCGACAAACAACTGTCGCTGGCCATAGGCAAGGAAGGGCAAAACGTCAGATTGGCTGTAAAACTGACCGGCTGGCGCATCGATATTAAGAGCGAATCTTCCTTCATCGAGGAAGCGAAGGCTCAACCCGAACCTGAACCGGAATCAGTAGCCGAGGAAGAGATAATCGAGGAAGCTGCTGAAGAAATCGTCGAAGAGCCAGTGGCAGAAGAGATGCCCGAAGAGATTTCAGCCGAAGAGAGCGAAGATGAAGAAGAGCTGGTCGAGGCTTTCACTACTGCCAGCCGCAGGGAGCCATTCAGGGGCGAAATCCGTTTTGCAGAGGATATATTGCCTCCTGCAGAAATAAAAACGTCGTCTAAAACTCAGCAGAAAAAGAAAAAGAAGGAAGTTCACGGTAAATCAAGCGCTGAAGACGGCATCAAATTGAAAAAGAAGAAGCGCGGGTATAATATGTATCAGGATGATGAAGAGTACTTCTAAACATATACCGATGCGGACATGTGCAGCCTGCCGCAAAGTAAAACCCAAGCGGGAGCTGGTCCGTCTGGTGTGCGCTGAAAACGGCGCAGTGGAAGTAGATACAAAAGGGAAAAAAAACGGCAGGGGTGCTTATTTATGCCCATCCCGGGAATGCTGGGAAAAAGGATTGAAGCATGGTCAGCTGGACCGGGTATTACGCATAACCCTTATCCCTGAGAATAAAGCGCAATTACTTGAACAGGGAAATAACTACTGAGGATTGAATAGTGGCTGAAGTAAAGAAACAGAGCGAAAATACCAAGAGCGCCAAAAATAAAGAAGCCGCCGAAAAGGTGGTAAAAATACCGCGAAATGTCAGCGTTCGACAATTGTCCGAGATGCTCAAGGTAACCGTTGTCGATGTTATCAAGCAATTGATGCGTAACGGCATTATGGCGAATATCAATCAGGTTATCGATTTTGAGGTGGCTGAAAAGGTAGTTTCCTTCTATGGATATAAGGCTGAGCTGAGGGCACAGACTACACGTAAATCTGCCAGCGTTATCAATAAAATTAAAAAGGATCAGTTTTTATCCGCTGATGGTAATTTAAAACCGCGTCCTCCTGTAATTACCATCATGGGGCATGTCGACCACGGAAAAACGCGCCTGCTGGATGCTATCAGGCAAACCAATGTCATGGATTCCGAAGCCGGCGGCATCACGCAACACATCGGCGCTTACCAGGTGGAAATCAACGGACAGAAAATTACTTTCCTGGATACGCCGGGTCATGAAGCCTTCACGGCTATGAGAGCCAGAGGTGCCCAGGTAACCGATGTAACGGTACTGGTGGTGGCTGCCGATGACGGTGTGCAGCCGCAAACACTGGAAGCGATCAGCCATGCCAAAGCTGCCGATGTTCCGATTGTGGTAGCTATAAATAAAATCGATAAGCCGGAAGTCAATCCGGATCGTGTAAAACAGCAACTGGCTGAAGCCGGACTGGTAGTGGAAGAGTGGGGTGGCAACGTCATTGCCGTGCCCACATCTGCTAAAGACAAGACAGGCATTTCGGAACTTTTAGAGAACCTGCTGCTGGTAGCCGAGATGGAGAACCTCAGGGCAGACCCGACTCTGCCGGCCAAGGGCGTCGTTATAGAAGCTGAAATGGATAAGAACAGAGGTCCGCTGGCCACCATACTGGTGCATGACGGCACATTGAAGACCGGGGATACCGTGGTTATCGGCACTACCTGGGGCCATATACGGGCCATGTTCAGCGATTCCGGCAAACAGGTCAAGAAAGCCAAGCCTTCGACCCCGGTAGCTATACTCGGCTTGCACGAAGTGCCGCAGGTAGGCGATGCCATGACGGTGGTGGCAGATGAAAAGCAGGCGCGTCACATGGCGGCAGAAAACCGCAGGGAAGCTATGGCGCTGGCAAAAGCCGCCAATCTTTCCAATCTTTTGGACCAGATCAATGCCGGTAAAGTGAAAGAACTTAATATCGTAATGAAAGCCGATGTACAGGGAAGCATTGAACCGATTAAAGATTCCATCGAAAGATTGAAAACGGATGAAGTACAGGTAAAACTGGTTCATTACGGCACCGGTAATGTCACGGAGAGCGATGTTATGCTGGCGGTTGCTTCCAAGGGGCTGGTGGTGGCTTTCAATACCGGTGTGGATATCGGCGCTCAGCACTTGGCGGATGCCGAGGGTGCGGACATCCGGACTTACAAGATTATTTACGACCTTATTGACGATGTCGAGAAAGCCCTTAAGGGTATGCTTGAACCCGAATACGTGGAGGTCGTCAAAGGGCATGCCGAGGTGAGAGAAATTTTCGCCGCCGGTAAAAAAGGCAGCGTTGCCGGTTCATATGTAAAAGACGGCAAGATAAAGCGCGGTGATAAAGTAAGAATAAAGAGAGATAATAAAACGGTGGCTGACACGGTTATTTCCAGCTTGAGGCGTTTTAAGGATGATGTGAAAGAAGTAGCTGCCGGGTATGAATGCGGCATTGCGCTGGAAAACTTTGACCAGTTCCAGGTTGGCGATATATTAGAGTTCTACAGCATGGAAAGGTCCAAATAGGGGGCGGAGGATGTCACATCGTATTGAACGGGTGAATCAACTCATTCGCCAGGAAATAAGCCATTTGCTGTTGCGTCAGATTAAAGACCCGCGCCTGGGGAATTTTCTCTCCGTAAACCAGGTGGAAACGGCTGCCGATTTAAAGCATGCCAGGGTTTATGTTAGTTGCATCTGCAGCGAGGAAGAAAAGCAGCAAATCATGTCTTCACTGGAATCGGCTGCGGGTTATTTACATAACGAGTTGGCCAGGCGTATCAGGATGAGGTATGTTCCCACACTGACATTTTACTGGGATAGTTCTATCGAGAGGGCTGCCCATATCATGAGCCTGATCGACCGTGTTTCCAAACCTGAAGAACAGGTATAACCGTGGACGGAATACTGAATATCGATAAACCGGCAGGGATTACTTCTTTTAAGGTTGTATCGCTGGTCAGGCATTTGACCGGGGAAAGGCGCGTCGGACATGCCGGTACGCTCGACCCTTTAGCCTGCGGTGTATTGCCGGTCTTTTTCGGCAGGGCAACCAGGGTTATCGAATTCCTGATGGATGCTAAAAAAAGATATAAAGCCGTTTTAAAACTTGGAATAGCGACCGATACATACGATATCGAGGGGAGTATCGTCAGAAAGTGCGATGCTTCAGCGATAACGCGGGCGGATTTGGAATCAGCTCTGGAGTTTTTTCGCGGTGATATCGAACAGGAACCCCCGATGTACAGCGCATTAAAGCACAAAGGGCAGTGCCTGTATAAGCTGGCGAGAGCCGGCATCGAGGTTGAGAGAAGGAAGCGTCGGGTACATATCTACAGCCTGGAGATGGTAGATTATAATCCTCCCTTTTTGACTGTAGAAATGGAGTGCAGCAAGGGTACATATGTACGTACGCTGGCAAACGACTTGGGCGAACGCCTGTCGTGTGGTGCCTGTGTAACAGAGCTGGCAAGATTAAAATACGGACCTTTCGATATCGCAGAAGCAATCACTTTACATGCACTTGAAGAAGCATTTGCTGCTGGTAGCTGGCGGGACTTTGTGTATCAGATAGATTTTGTCATGAAGGAATGGGAATCGGTAACGGTCGGGGAAGACCTGGGAAGGCTCATAAGGAACGGCATGCCGGTTGTGTTTGAATATCTGCCTGATACCGCTTGCGACAGGTGCTGTGCTTACGATGATAACGGCTCTCTGCTGGCGATATTGCATTTCGATATCGAAACGGGTAAATGGAAACCGCAAAAAGTATTTAGTTGAATATTTGGCAATCTTTTTTATCAGGCGTATTGTATATAACCTTGACAACTCACGTATAAAATAGCTATAGTTCTGTTGGTGTTTTTACAGCATTAAAAATGCAGCGGGAGTCATAGTAATTGTCTGGAAATAATGAAAACGGATATTTGGGAGCCGGTTTTTGCATATGACAAGCCTGCTCTTTAAATAATAAAAAATGGCCGAAGATAAAAAACAAAATAATTTACTGTTACCGGAAAGGGGTTAATAAATTGGGAAAGATAAATGTAGCTGTAATCGGTGTCGGAAACTGTTGTTCCTCGTTTGTTCAGGGTGTTCAGTTCTATAAAAAAGCCAAGGAATGCGATTTTGTGCCCGGGTTGATGCATGTTAATCTGGGTGGCTATCATGTCAGCGATATCAACTTCGTAGCAGCTTTCGATATCGATAAAAACAAGGTTGGCAAAGACCTGGCTCAGGCTATCTATGTGGCACCTAACAACACCTATAAGTTCTGCGATGTAGAACCGCTGGGTGTTAAAGTTCATAGAGGCATGACTCATGACGGTTTGGGCAAATACCTGTCGCAAATTATCGAAAAAGCACCCGGTCCTACCGCCGATATCGTCAAAATTCTTAAAGAGACCAAAACCGATGTGGTTATCAGCTATCTGCCGGTCGGCAGCGAAGAGGCTACCAAGTGGTATGTAGAACAGATACTGCAAGCCGGTTGCGGCATGGTAAACTGCGTCCCGGTCTTTATAGCCCGTGAGAAGTACTGGCAGCAGCGTTTCGAAGCCAGAGGTTTGCCTATAATTGGCGATGACATCAAGTCTCAGGTCGGTGCCACTATAACTCATCGTGTGCTTACCAGGTTATTTGCCAACAGAGGCGTTAAACTGGAACACACCTACCAGTTGAACTTCGGCGGCAATACCGATTTCCTGAATATGCTTGAGAGAGAACGCCTGGAATCCAAGAAGATCTCTAAAACCAATGCCGTTACTTCACAGCTTGATTATAAAATGGATCCGGATGATATCCATGTCGGTCCCAGCGACTATGTTCCCTGGCTGGAAGACCGTAAATATTGTTATATCGTAATGGAAGGGCGCACCTTCGGCGATGTCCCTTTAAAAGTTGAAGCCAAGCTTGAAGTGTGGGATAGCCCCAATTCGGCCGGCGTCGTCATCGATGCCGTCAGATGTGTTAAACTGGCTATGGATAGAGGGATCAAGGGCGCGCTGAATGCTCCCTCATCCTACTTCATGAAATCACCGCCCGTTCAGTATCATGATGATGAAGCCCGCTGTATGACAGAAGAGTTTATCAGGGTTAACTCAAAGCCGGCGGAAAAACCAGCAGAAGTTCAAGATTGCGGTTGTGTTGAGAAACCGCAGCCGAAGAAAAAGAGCTGAACCGGGGGTTGTAATAATCCGTAACCTGGTTAACGCCTGGTGCGGGGGTTGGTAGTATTTTGAAGATTGCACTGGTATCTCCATACGATTTTTGCTACCCCGGTGGGGTGGTTAATCATATAATAGCATTGGAAGAACAGCTCTCGAAAATGGGCCATGATGTAAAAATCATTGCTCCGACATCGAGAGATGTGGAAGGCTACGAAAATTTTATAAAAATCGGTAATGCCCACTGTTTTCCGGCAAAGGGGACTACCCTGCGTATCAGCACATCTCTGTGTCTTGAACCCAGGATAAGGGAAGTGATGGAGCGGGAAAAGTTTGAGATTTTTCATCTCCATGAACCCTGTATGCCGATGCTGTGTTCGGCGCTGCTCAAGTTTGCCGATGCGCCGATTGTGGGTACGTTTCATGCCTCGGGTGTTATCCCGAATTACTATTACGGCTGGCCGGTAACGACATATAAGCTGAAAAAGCGGCGGCACAGGATAGTAGGCAAGATTGCTGTGTCACAACCGGCTATGGATTATGCCAATAAATATGTGCCCGGCGAGTATGAAATTATTCCAAACGGGATCGATCTGGATATTTTCCACCCTGATGTAAAACCGTTGGAGCAATATCTGGATGGCAAACTCAACATCC
Organism: Dehalococcoidales bacterium; assembly: GCA_012520835.1. Taxonomy (GTDB): domain Bacteria; phylum Chloroflexota; class Dehalococcoidia; order Dehalococcoidales; family UBA5627; genus UBA5627. Next base: position 12,413 of record JAAYNN010000087.1, on the reverse strand, counting down.
TTTTTGTCGGCAGGCTGGAAAAACGCAAGGGTTTAAAATATCTTATCAATGCCTTTAAGATAGTGAAAAAGGCATTTCCCGATTCCAGGCTGATTGTTGTCGGCCCGGGAGTCAGATTCCGCAGGAAATATGAGAATAAGGTCAGGCGGGAACATATCGAAGACGTCGTCTTCGTGGGCAAGGTTTCTCTTGAAGAGATGCCGCGCTATTATAAAACTGCCGATGTATATTGTTCCCCGGCGGTCAGCGGAGAAAGCTTCGGCATCGTGCTCCTGGAGGCGATGGCGGTGGGGACACCCATCGTGGCGACCGATATCCCGGGATACCGAACGGTATTAACGAGCGGCAAAGAGGGTTTGCTGGTGCGCCCCAGGGATTCGAAACTGCTGGCAAGCGCCATATGCAGTATATTATCCGATAAAGAACTGCGTATGCAGATGGGGGCAAATGGAATTTTAACTTCCAGCGAATACGATTGGAAGAAGGTCTCGCGCCGTATTTATGATTATTATTTGAAAGTGCTGGGTAGAGAAACCCCGTCGGAACCAGCTGATAACGAACAAAAGTCAGAAGTGTTGATATAGCCTTATGGCGCCTGGTTTTTCAGATTAGCTTAATTGAATTAGATATAACTATGGTTAAATTGGCTCGATTCCGCAAGACAGCGGAAAAATATTGCACCGATCCTGTAGTAAATCTGCTGGCAAAAACGGGAGTTACGCCGAATGCCCTGACATGGTTCGGTTTTTTGATTGCGGTTGGTGCTGCTGTTCTGGCAGCAATGGGTTATATGCTGGCAGCCGGACTGGTGCTGTTATTCGGCAGTTATTTCGATATGCTGGATGGTTCTCTGGCAAGGAAAACAGGCAAAGTCTCCCGTTTCGGAGAGGTACTGGATTCCACGCTGGACCGGCTATCGGAGGGTGTTCTTTTAATCGGTCTTTTATACTGGTTTTCGGTAGTAGGTTCGACATTGGGAGTAGTGCTGGCGGGTTTTACGCTGTTGTCTTCGCTGGTGGTGAGCTATATCAGGGCCAAAGCCGAGATTATGAAACTTGAATGTACGGAAGGTCTGTTTACAAGGCCGGAAAGAGTAATTGTACTGGCAATCGGGCTTTTGATAAACCAGGTAGTGATTGCCCTGGCGGTGGTAGCCGCTTTCAGCGCATTTACAGTGGGTCAAAGGCTCTATCATGTATGGCGCCAGTTAAAATAAATTAAGTAGGTGATGATATGCCTGTAATAGCTATTGTTGGAGCACAATGGGGGGATGAGGGGAAAGGTAAAGTTGTCGATATGCTGTCTGAGAAAGCTCAGGTAGTGGTACGTTTTTCGGGCGGTGATAATGCCGGACACACCGTTATCAATCCCGCCGGGGAATTTAAATTGCACCTGGTTCCATCCGGAATTTTCTATCCGGGAGTTACATGCATCATCGGCAACGGCGTTGTCGTTAATCCGTCGAAGCTGATCGAGGAAATCGATGCTCTTAACAGATACGGAGTGGATACCAGGCGCCTGGTTATCAGCGACAGGGCGCATCTTGTTATGCCGTATCATATAATAATAGACGAACTGGAAGAAAAATCGCGCGCCGGAAAGGCACTGGGAACGACCAAGCGCGGTATCGGTCCCGCTTTTGCCGATAAGGCAGCCAGGCAGGGCATCAGGATCGGCGAACTGCTCGATAAAGAGGGATTAAAAGAACGCCTCAGCATGGTAGTCGAAACCAAAAACGACATCCTGACCAAGATATACGGAGCCGAACCGCTGTCGCTGTCGCAAATCTATAAGCAGTGCTGTGAATACGGTGACCGGCTGGCGCCCTATATCAGGGAAACAATTACACTGCTCAGGGATGCCCAGAAGAGAAACGATACCATTATTCTTGAAGGGGCACAGGGTGCGCTTTTAGATACGGATTTCGGTACTTATCCCTATGCTACTTCATCTTCACCGTTATCGGCCGGCGGTTGCCTGGGCTCCGGCATCAGCCCTACCGCTATCGACAGGGTTCTTGGTGTATACAAGGCATATTGTACCAGGGTCGGCAGCGGCCCGATGCCGACAGAATTGCACGATGAAGTCGGCGAAGCCATCCGCGTCAGGGCACATGAATTCGGTACCACCACCGGCAGGCCGCGCCGCTGCGGCTGGTTCGACGGCATAGCCGCCCGTTTTTCCAGTCAGCTCAACGGTTTTACCGGCGGAGTCATAACGCGTATCGATGTCCTTGATGAACTGCCGAAGCTAAAAATCTGTACTGCCTATGAACTGGATGGTGAAATTATCGATTACATCCCGGCCAGCGCCTCCGAGTATGACCGCTGCAAACCGGTTTATGAGGAACTGGATGGGTGGCAAACCGCCACCGACCATATCCGGAACTATCAGGACCTGCCGGTAAATGCCCGGAAGTATATCAAGCGCATGGAGGATTTTATGGATTGCCCGGTGAACTTTGCCTGCATCGGGCCAACCAGAGAGCAGACCATTCCGCTGAACCCCATTTTCTAAATCAATATCATAAGGTTGTTTACGATACTGATAGGAGTTGCTCCTATCAGTATTTGTCTGTCTTTTTTCAGTTTTACTGACCGTTACCCATAATTTCTTCTATTTGTTAAGCCAACCTGCAATCCGAATCTATTAATTAGCGGACAAATGACGCGATAATTCGATATCAATATAAATAAAAAGCGATAAAGGTATTGATAATTAAAAGAATATTGTATTATAATACTCTAATGCTTAAAAGCAGTTATAAAGTACGTGCGGGAGTCGTCAAAAAAACTGTTCGGTTCCTTTTACTGTTGCTGATTTAATGTCGGGCAGCCGATACGCTTTATACAGGGGATTAAAACAAGCATGAAGAAAATAGGAGAATTACTTCTGGCGAAAGGGCTTATTACAAGTAGCCAGTTGAATGATGCCCTTAAAGAACAACAGAAAAACGGCGGGCGGCTCGGTTCAATACTGATTTCACTGGGTTACATCACGGCACGCGATATCGATGAAACTATTCCTCCCCCGCCTCAATTGAGGTTGGGTGAACGCCTGGTCGCCGGCGGGGCGATAACCGTAGAGCAGTTAAACCATGCCCTCGATTATCAGAAAGATAACGGCGGTCTCCTGGGGGAGGCGCTAGTTAAACTGGGATACACTACGCAGAAAGTTATCGAGCAAAATATGCTTGTTCTGAATCCCCGCATCCCGATTGGTGAACTGCTGGTTCAAAACGGCGAAATAACCCCCGAACAATTGCAAAAAGCGCTCGATTTCCAAAAAAGAAGCGGCGGTATGCTGGGCGATATCATGTTATCTTTAAAAATGGTATCTACGGATACTCTTTATCGCTATCTGGCTAACCAGAATCGCATCGGGCGTCCCGGCAGCAAGTTCGATTTCGATGGTGAGTGGAAACTGCCATATAAGCTGGCTAAAAAATATAAGGCTGTAATTTTGAATTGCGTCAGGGAGACATGTCTGCTGGGTGTAATTACAGTTCTGGATGACACAATTATATCAGATATTGAAAAGAATATTGGACACAGGGTGGAACAGGTACTCATCTCCCGGTCGGAATTGGATTATTACTGGGCTTACGCCTATATCGAGGAAATGAACTGGGAGAGCCGGGATAAACTGTCTGTTGAGAAACCGCATAACTCCGCCATCAGGACATTTACCCTGATACAGAAATTTTTGATAATACTTATGATTATTGGAATAGTCGTCGGTGTGGCTTTTAATGCACTTCAGACGGCGTTAATTATAAATATTATCGTTCAGGTATACTATTTCCTGATGGTCGCCTTTAGAATGTTTATCATGCTGAACGGGGCCTCGAAGGATTTGCAGCTGCGTATCAGTCCGGAAGAACTGGCGGCGCTCGATTAAAGGGAATTACCTGTTTATACGCTACTGATTCCCATGTACAAGGAGAAATATATTGCGGAAAGACTTATAAGAAATATCGATAATCTCGATTATCCTAAGTCAAAACTGGATGTCAGGTTATTACTGGAAGAAGACGACCTGGATACAATTAACCTGGCGCGTTCTCTTAACCTCCCCGCTTATTATACGATTTTGGTAGTTCCGCATAGCCTTCCCAAGACCAAGCCCAAGGCCTGTAATTACGGATTGATCAGTGCCAGGGGTAAGTATACCGTTATCTACGATGCCGAGGACAAACCGGAGCCGGACCAGTTGAAAAAGGTGTATCTGGCTTTCAAGCGTTTACCCGAAGAGTATGTTTGCATTCAGGCGAAATTGAATTATTACAACAGCAAGCAAAACCTGCTCACCAAGTGGTTTACGCAGGAGTACAGCATGTGGTTCGAGCTTTTACTGCCCGGCGTTATGCAATTGAATATCCCGCTGCCTCTGGGTGGCACCTCCAATCATTTCAAGACCGAGGAACTGAAAAAAATCGGAGCCTGGGACCCGTTCAATGTTACCGAGGATGCCGACCTCGGCATTCGTCTTTTCAAGGAGGGCTATAAAACCTCTATTATTGCCTCGCGTACCTGGGAAGAAGCCGCCAACAGGCTGCCGGTGTGGATCAACTAGCGTTCGAGATGGCTGAAAGGTTATATGCAGACATGGCTGGTGCACATGCGCAATCCTTTCAGATTGCTCAGGGAACTGGGATTTAAGAGTTTCTAGGGATTCCAGGTAACCGTCTTTGGTACTTTTTTCCTGCCGCTGCTGAATCCTATTTTATGGACGCTGCTGATTTTGTGGTTTACCACTAAAGCTGTCTGGATAGAGATGCTTTTCCCCAGCGCTATTTATTATGCGGCGTTATTCCTGCTTATCGTGGGCAACTTCTTTTTCATCTATTCCAACGTGGTCGGTGTGTACTGGGTGCTGAGTGATGAATTACGCCGCAGCGGCTACGACCGCAGCATACAACTGCCGTTTTCATATGAAAATATAAAGTATGCCCTGCTGACGCCTGTATACTGGCTGCTGATGAGCCTGGCTTCGTTCAAATCCCTGTGGCAATTGATATTCAAACCTACACATTGGGAAAAAACCGAACATGGCCTGCACGGCGATAAGTACGACCTGATGGTAGATTGGGGAGATGAGTCGAAAAAGGGGAGCTTTTAAGCTATGTGGACGACAGTAAACCTGATAGCGATTTTGGGCGCAGGCATGATATTGATTATGGGGCTGGTCGTACTGGCTTTGCTTCTTATCATGCGAAGGGAACCGCTCCCTGATAAAACTTTAACTGCTAAAAAGAGCACCAAAAAACACGGCTGGATAATTTTCTGCGTGGTATTAGTTTGCGAGTTGGCGGCAGGGTATTATTTTAACTATCTCAACGGCATGATTATGGGGGATGCCGCTTCAAGGGTAGCCAACGCTTTTTTTGTGCTTTATATTCAACCGCCGCATCTGGCATCCATTGGTTTTATCTGGAATCCGCTCCCCAGCCTGATGGAGCTTCCGTTTATGTGGCTCGTGCCGTTTTTTAAACCTTTGGCTACGGCGGCGCTGGCCGGTGTTATCGTAACTTCACTGTTTGCCGCCGGTACTGCCGTTCTCATTTACAACAACTGTATCCGTTTCAATGTCCCTGTAGGGCTATCCCTGTTACTGACCGCTCTTTATGCATTCAATCCGTTTATCTTCATCTACGGATTCAACGGGATGAGCGAAGTGATGTTCATCTTCTTTCTGGTGCTGGCAACGACGCAGTTGGTTCAGTGGACATATGACGAAGTGCCGTTCCACCTTTTTTGGGTAGGGGTGGCACTGGCGTCGGCGTTTTTAATCCGCTATGAGGCGATCCCTTTTGCGGCGGCTGTTTTCCTGGCGGTCTGTTTCTTTATGTTTAAGAAGCGGAGTCAATTAGGATCAGTTAAATCAGCCTGGGGTTATTTCGAGGGCACCGTACTCGTCATTTTCATGCCGCTGGTGAGTTGTATTATTTTATGGATTTTACTGAACTGGATTATTATGGGAGACCCATTGTATTTCTTAACGTCTGCGTATTCCAACGAAGCTTATACCAGTGCCAACCTGGGTGCAGATATGCTATTATTGCAATGGAATATCCCCGGCGTTTTGCTCTATGCCTTGAAGATGTCGGTTTATTTTATTCCGTTGACCATAGTAATCCTGTTTATCAGGCTTATAAATCGAAGCCTTTTCAGGTGGGAAACCCTGATGTTCCTGGTGCTGGTTTTATCTATTCCCGCCTTTGAATCATTTATGCTGCTGAGGGGCGCTTCCTTTGGCTGGCTGCGTTTCTTTGTCTATCCGTTGCTGATTGCTGTTGCCTGGCTGCCTTTCGAACTGCGCGAGATGAAGGATAGGGCTCCGTTGTTTAAACCAGTTGCGATAGTTTTATGCTGTCTGGCTCTTGTTTTCAGCGCCGTATCTGTCGGAATTCCCCTTAAAAACCCGGAAGTTGCAGGGGAAGAATACAGCACCTATTTTATGAAATCGGGCAGCAGCAACCTCGATATGCAGATTGATATAGCGGCTTATATCGATGAGCATCATGCCAATGCGGTGTTTTTAATGGATTCTTATTATACCTGGTATGTGATTATGAATATGGATTCTCCCGATAAGGTGATTACATCATGCAGTTATACATTTTATGGGGCAATCGAAAGCCCGGCGGAATTCGATGTCCAGTATATTCTGCTTGTCGACCCGGAAATAGGGGCTGCCGATGCCATCAATAGATATTACCCTGATTTATATGAAAATGGCGCCGACTGGTGCACGCTGGAGAAGGATTTCGGGGATTACAGGGTGTATAAAGTTAACATAATGCCCTGAATCGGATGAGATACTATTTTAACCCTCATTAAGATGAAGCATCTTGGGCGGTGTGGAAAGTATAAAGCCGTTCGTGTCCTTCGACAAGCTCAGGATGCGCGGATATTATCAGAGCATTATCGAAGGCTGTTGAGTTCCGCAGTTCGGAACGAAATCCCGACAGGTCGGGATCGAACCATAACGGCGGCTGATTAGAATAAAAAATCCGCTCTGTAAACCCTTCCATAAACTCTCCTGCTCTATCGCTTCAGGCCGAGAGGGTGAGCGGATTTTTAACTTTATTGCTTTATGCTATTTAACCGGCAAGTCCGTCCTGTACTTTTTGAGCGTTTCTTTAATCAGGTTGGCGGTAGCTTCGTCCGGTTCGTACAGAGGCGGGCGCGGGCTGCCTACACGGAAGCCGATTTGGTTCATGGCATACTTGATCGGTATCGGGTTGGCAACTTTAAAAAGCACGTCGATCAGCGGAACTAAACGGCGATGCATCTTAGCTGCTTTGTCCGTATCTCCGGCCACAAAACTATCTATTATTTCATGTATCTGCTTGCCGATGATATTCGAGGCGACGCTGATTACCCCGTAGCCGCCAAGCGCCAGTATCGGCAGAGTATCATTGTCGTTGCCGCTCCACACCAGGAAGTCATCATCGGTATTTTCAATAATACGGCTGATTTCGTTCAAGTTGCCGCTGGCTTCCTTGATACCGATGATATTATCGATTTTGCTGAGTTTTATAGCAGTATCCGCCGAAAGGCTGGCTACGGTTCTCGATGGTACATTATAAAGGATGCAGGGCAGTTTGGTGCTTTCGGCAATGGCTTTGAAATGGCGGTATAAGCCGTCCTGCGTCGGTTTGTTATAGTAGGGTACGACCAGCAGACAGCCGTCGACACCGCACTCTTCCGCTTGCTGAGTGGTTTCAATGGCTTCCCGGGTGCTGTTGCTGCCGGTGCCGGCAATAACCGAGCCCTTGTCTCCGACAACTGCCTTGATTTCCCTGAAAAGCTGCAATTCTTCTTCGCGGAGAAGCGTCGGCGATTCGCCGGTTGTGCCTACGACCACCAGCCCGTCGCTTCCGGAGGCAAGCAAAGCAAGCGCCAGTTTTTTGGCCTGCTCATAATCAACCGAACCGTCTTCTTTAAACGGCGTCACCATGGCTGTTAAAAGTCTTCCCGGTTTTCTATTCATAATCTAGCCTCCGCTGGGACGGAGCCAATCCCTCTTTATCATCTCTTCGGCGATTTGCACCGAGTTCAGAGCAGCTCCCTTTCTGATATTATCGGCCACAATCCACATCACCAGGCTATTCGAGTGAGAAACATCACGGCGGATGCGCCCGACATAGACATCATCTGTTCCTGCCGCCGAGTAAGCCTGCGGATAGAGGCTGATGGCGGGGTCGTCCATCAGTTTCACACCGGGTGACTGCGATAAAATGCGCCTGGCTTCGTCCGGCGATATCGAATTTGTAAATTCGACGGTGACCGCTTCGCTATGCCCGATAAACACCGGCACGCGCACACATGTGGCCGACACGGCGATATTATCATCGTGCATGATTTTCCTGGTTTCTTCCACCATTTTCCATTCTTCTCTGGTATAGGCGTTATCCAGAAAAACGTCTATTTCCGGCAACACATTAAACGCTATCTGGTGTGAATAGACGTGGGGAACAACCGTCTGTCCGTTCAAGACCTGCTTCGTTTGATTTGTCAGTTCGTCCATGGCTGCAATACCGGTACCCGATACCGATTGGTAGGTGCTGGCAATAATCCTCTTTATGGGATTTGTTTTGTGCAGGGGATATAAGGGCACCACCATCTGTATGGTCGAGCAGTTGGGATTGGCGATAATCCCCTTATGCTTCTTGATATCTTCCACGTTTATTTCGGGGACTACCAGAGGCACTTTGGGGTCCATTCTCCATGCCGAGCTGTTATCGACTACTGCCGCTCCGGTCTGTACGGCAAGCGGTGCAAAGTAGCGGCTGATATCGGCGCCGGCTGAAAACAGGGCAATGTCGATGCCCTTGAACGACTCGGGGGTGGTTTCCTTGACCTCGATTTCCCGGTGGTTGAAATACAGTTTTTTACCCGCCGAGCGGTCGGATGCCAGCAAATCCAGCGATTCTACCGGGAAATTGCGCTGTTCCAGTACTTTTATAAATTCCTGTCCGACCATGCCTGTCGCGCCTACAATTGCTACCCGATAAGCTTTCATTATGCCTCCTACAATCCCAGCAGGGTATCCAGCCCGAAGATCAGCCCCTTGCGGTTAATTACTTCTTTAATTGCCAATAATACCCCCGGCATATAACATTCCCTGCTGGTGGTATCATGAATAATACTGAGTGTTTGTCCGGCAGTGCCAAACCTGACTTCCTGTCTTGCCAGTATTCCCGGCAGGCGCACGCTGTGAATGGGGACGCCGTTTACCATCTTGCCGCGGCTTTCAGTGTCTTTCTGCTCGGGCATATGCCCGGCCGGCTTTCCGTTTCTGCCTTCGGCAATTGCCATGGCAGTTTTAATCGATGTCCCCGAAGGTGCATCTACTTTCAGGTGGTGATGCAGCTCGATGATCTCGGCATAGTCGAAGTACTTTGCTGCAATCTTTGAAAGGTGGGTCATGATTATAGCCCCGAGGGCGAAGTTGGGGGCTAATACCACGCCGACGCCCTGTTCTTTCGCCAGATTGTCAATCTGGGTCATTTCATCCTGTTTCAAGCCGGTGGTGCCGATGACCAGATTAACTTTATGCTTCAATGCTATCATGGCGGCGGGTACGGTGACCGGGGCAACGGTAAAATCCACCAGCACTTCCGGATGGCATCTGAGGATAATCTGCTCGAGGTCGGATGAAAAGGGCACTGTTCTGAAGCCGTCAGGGAGAACCAGGTAATCGACCGGAGTTTTAGATTCCACCGCTCCTACAAGCTGGGTTTCAGGGTCAAGGCAGACTGCCTTAACCACTTCATGTCCCACTCTGCCGGAAGCGCCAATAACTGCTACGCGTATCGGTGCCATGTCAACACTCCCTTTGATACTAGAATCGGCGTTTATTCTGCGGAGGGTTCGAGCGGCGCGGCGGACGGCTGGGATTATCTCTTCTGCGCGGTTGTCTGTCCCGGGGTGTTTCCGATGCATTGGAAAAAGCAGCCCTCCTGGACAGATTTACCCTGCCCTGATTATCGATTTCCGTCACTTTAACCGTTATTTCATCGCCTACTTTAACCACATCCTCAACTTTATCCACGCGATAATCAGCCAATTCGCTGATATGAACCATGCCTTCCTTGCCGGGAAGCACTTCTACAAAAGCGCCGAAATTCATAATGCGGGTTACTTTTCCGGTATAAATTACACCGACCTCGACATCCCTTATCAGGGCGTCGATCATATCCATCGCTTTTCTGGCGGAGGCCTCATCGGCAGAACCGATAATAGCGATGCCTTCGTTGTTGATATCGACGGTGGCTTTGCTTTCATCGACAATGGAACGAATCGTCTTGCCGCCCGGGCCGATGACTGTTCCGATCTTATCGGACGGTATGGCAACCTTATACATGCGCGGTGCATACGGGCTCAGTTCCGGGTTGCTCTCGCTGATGGTTTGCAGCATTTTATCCAGTATGAACATACGCGCTTCGCGCGCCTGTCCGAGTGCATCAATCAATATGTCGGCGCTGATGCCCTGGGGTTTGATATCCAGCTGAACGGCGGTGATGCCTGCCTCGGTGCCGGCGACCTTGAAATCCATATCTCCGTAGTTGTCTTCGATGCCTTCGATATCGGTCAGCAGTGCATATTCGTCACCCTCGCCGGTAACCAGTCCGATGGAAATACCGGCAACCGGCGCTTTGATTTTGATGCCGGCATCCATTAACGACATGGTGGATGCGCAGCAGCTTGCCATAGAGGTGCTGCCGTTGGAGCTCAGGGCTTCCGATACCAGTCTTAACGTGTATGGGAAATCATCGCCCAGCGGCACTACAGGCAACAGGGCGCGCTCTGCCAGTGCGCCATGCCCGTATTCACGCCTGCCGGTAACCCCGGCGCGCCTGGCTTCTCCGGTAGAGAAGGGCGGGAAATTGTAATGGTGGATATATCTCTTGGGTTCGTCGAATCCCAGTCCGTCAATCTGCTGTTCTTTCTTGATAGGCCCCAGCGTGGTAACGGTTAATATCTGGGTTTCGCCGCGTGAGAAAAGCGCTGAACCGTGAACACGGGGCAGCACTCCTACTTCGCACATGAGCGGGCGAACCTCGTTTAAGCGGCGTCCGCTGACGCGCTCTCCCTTTTTCAGGATATGACCCCTGATGAGCTCCCTGGTTTCCTTGTCGAAAGCTTCCAGTAAATCGAACTCGGAATGGTTTTCTTTCAGTGCTTCAACCAGTTCGTTTTTCAACAGGTCGATAGATTCGATTCTCTCCGCCTTGGTGGGCAGAGTAAACGCCTGGTTCAAGCGGTCGCCGATAAAATCAGAAACCGCTGCTTTGGTCTCGTCGCTGATTTCGATAACGGGTACAGGCTCTTTTTGTTTGCCCACCGCCTGCACCATTTCTTCCTGCAGGGCAATGATTTCCTGGTTGGCTTCGTGACCAACCCTTATTGCCTCGGCAAAGATTTCTTCGGAAATCTCGTTGGCGCCGGCTTCCATCATGACAACGGCTTTTTTAGTGCTGGCGATAACCAGGTCCAGCTTGCTGTTTTGCAGTTCGACCATTGTCGGGTTCACCACCAGTTTGCCGTCGATATAGCCGACATGTACGACGCCAACCGGCCCTTCGAAGGGAACGGAGGATATACTCAACGCCGCCGAGCATCCGATAACGGATAATATGCTCGGGTCGTTTTCCTTGTCTACGGCAAGAACGGTAGAAATAAGCTGAATTTCACGGCGCCATGCCTTGGGTAAAAGCGGGCGCAGCGGTCGGTCGGTCAACCTGTCGGTTAGAATAGCCTCTTCGCTGGGGCGTCCCTCGCGGCGCAGAAAGCCGCCGGGGATTTTGCCGGCAGCATACATTCTTTCCTCGTAATCGACGGTCAGCGGGAGAAAGTCTGTGCCTTCTTTAGCCTTGGGGGCGACACAGACGGTCGATAAAACAACAGTATCTCCGTAACGAACTGTAACCGCGGCTCCGGCCTGCCACGCCAGCTTGCCTGTTTCTAAAGTGAGTTTTCTGCCGCAAATAATGCGCTCAAATGATTGAGATGTAGTCAATGGCTTCTCCTTATTTGCTTTACAAGAACTTACTTAAGGACTATTTGCGTAAGCCGAGTCGTTCAATAAGGCTCTTATAGCGGGTTACATCTTCCTTGTTGAGATAGGCGAGTAAACGTCTTCTCTGTCCGATAAGAGTGAGCAGGCTGCGCTTGGTGTGGTTATCATTTTTATTAGCTGTCATATGACGGGTTAACTGCTTGATTCTGGCAGTTAAAACAGCTATCTGCACTTCTGTCGAGCCGGTATCACCTTCGTGAAGCTTGAACTCATTGATGATATTTGCCTTTGTCTGGCTGTCCAAATCTTAACTCCTGTATTGCATAAATTACGAACAATTATAACATAACTGAGTATAGGTGTAAAACAAAAAGGGGTGGGTT
>JAAYNN010000086.1 GCA_012520835.1 Dehalococcoidales bacterium | reverse complement strand
TGTATGGTAGAATTAGGCAGGGCAAATCTCTTGCCTCTGGCACCGGCGCTTAATAATACTGTAGCCATACTGGCTGCCATACCAACACAAATTGTCGATACATCCGGTCTAATCAAGTTCATGGTGTCGTAAATAGCCATACCTGAAGCGATAACGCCACCTGGCGAATTGATAAAAAGCTGGATATCCTTGTCGGGGTCTTCCCTTTCTAAAAAGAGAAGCTGAGCAACAATAACATTGGCGACCTGGTCGTTTATCTGGGTTCCCAATATGATGATGCGTTCTTTTAAAAGCAGCGAGTAGATATCGTATGCCCTCTCGCCTCTTGCGCCGCTCTCAATCACCATGGGAATTACACTGCTTGGATATTCATACATTTTCCGCACTCCTTTCTCTAAATATATTAACTTTCAGAAGGTTGATTTGCTTTAACCTTGTCAACCAGATGTTTGATAGTCTTTTTTACGCTTAAAATGTATTCTACTTCCTGCCGGCTATTGTTTTCCTGGAGATATTTACGCATTTCCTCTTTATTTTGTCCGGCATCCTTTAACAGTTCTTCTATCTCCTGATCGACTTCCTCTGCCGAAACAGTGATGTTTTCTGCCCTGGTTACCTCACTCAAAACCAGTGACCATAATAACCTCTTTTTCGCCATCGGTTTGCCATTTTCTCTCAATTTGGCTTCAGGAACCTGCTTCATCCTTTCTTCGAATTCCTTCTCGTCGCGGCATGATGCCTGCAACTGGCGTTTATATTCCTGTATTAAACCCTGCAATTCCATATCGACCATAACAGGCGGATATTCCAGTTTACTGCTTTCAATCAATTTCTCGACAACCTTCTCCTCATAATTGGAGACGGCATTGCGTTCTTTTTCATTTTGTAAATTAGTACGTATTCTCTCTTTTAAGGCATCGACCGACTCTATGCCCGGGGCTACTTTCTTAGCGAACTCGTCATTCATCTCAGGCAGGTCCATACCCTGTACGTCTTTGATAGTAACTGTGAAATGTGCTTCTTTGCCGGCTACTATCTTGTTCTCATAATTATCGGGGAGCGTCAATTTAAATTTCTGCTCCTCCCCTTTTTTCATGCCGATTATTTTATCAGCCAGACCGGGAATTTCTTTGGCAAATTCTGAATTCAATTCAAAGTTGGCACCCCTATTACGGATGATTGGAGATTCATAAACTTCGCCAATAATATCGGCGGTTACCCTATCACCCATCATTATCGGGCGGTCCGAGATTTCAAAACTCCCTCCATATTGTCTGCGTAAACTATCTAAAACCTCATTGATTTCTTTATCGCTTACCTCGAGCGGATCGGCTTCCACGACCATTGTCTTATAATCGCCCAGTTCAATCTGCGGTTTCAAAGCCACTATCATTTCAAACTTCAACGGCTCGTTTTGTACGATTTTTACCATCGGCTGCATTATCGGTTCAAGATTGTGCTCTTTAATTACACTGTTGCACATCACCGGTACTGCTTCTTTGATAGCATCTTCAATCAATTTTTCCCGGCCGACATGCTTTTCGAGAATATCTCTGGGTGCATTACCTTTGCGAAAACCCGGTACCTCCGTTCTCTTAACCAGCCGCTGATAAGCCTTTTCCATGTATTCTTCCAGCTCAGAAGCTTCGGTTACAACAGTCAGGTAACTCATGCGGTTTTCCGTTTTATCAAGTGTTGATTTCATTGTTTCCCCTTTATATTAATTTATTCTTCTACCTGTTCATCTACTAGTTTAATATGCAGTACATCGATATCTTCCTGGCTGACAACATCGGGAGCATTGAAACACAGATCATAGGCATTCTGGTTCTTAGGGAAGGGAATCACTTCCCTGATACTGCTCTCACCGGCAATCAGCATCAACAAACGATCCACCCCGATTGCTATTCCGCCGTGGGGCGGCGCCCCGTAACTGAAAGCTTCCAGCAAGTGCCCGAAAAGCTGGTCGATAGACTGGTCGGTATGCCCCATAACCTTGAATACTCTTCTCTGCAATTCCGCATTATGAATCCTGATGCTGCCGCCACCGACTTCATACCCATTCAATACTATATCATAACTCTGGCTGAACACGTCTCCCGGCTTCGATTCAAGAATAGATATATCCCTTTCCTTAGGAGCTGTAAAAGGATGATGCATCGATTCCCAGCGATTCATTTTATCATCCCAGGCAAATAACGGGAAATTCACTACAAAACAATAAGCGAAAAAATCGGGATCGGCTAATTTTAGGCGATTCCCCATCTCCATGCGCATCCTGCCGAGCACATTGCTGACGGTAGCATTATCCCCGGCAGCAATCATCAGCATATCGCCGGGAGCGGCTCCCAACCGCTTTGCCATTTTCTTAATCTGCTCCAGCGTCAGGAATTTGGCTACCTGTGATTTAACCATCTCCATGTTCAGTGCATCGATATCTTCCGCTGCAGGATCTAAAATAATGGTAACCAGCCCTTTAGCTCCAAATCCCTTAGCCAGTTCATTCAATTCATTAATCTGTGCCCTGGAATAACCGGCACAACCGGGAGCGCTGATTCCCTTCACTTTGCCGCCGCCGGCTACTGCCGAACTGAATACGGCAAATTCGGAATGGGCCACAATATCGGAAAGGTCTTTTATTTCCATGCCGAAACGGATATCCGGTTTATCCGAACCATAGCGTTCCATGGCATCGGCATAATTAAGGCGCGGGAACGGTTTAATAAAACGCTTTTCCGGCTTTAACTCCTCCATAATTTTAATGAAGAGGTCTTCGATTAACTGCATTACGTCTTCTTCTTCCGCAAAGCTCATTTCGATATCGAGCTGGGTAAATTCCGGCTGCCGGTCGGCACGTGTATCTTCATCGCGGAAACACTTGGCAATCTGGTAATATTTCTCGACACCCGCCACCATTAAAAGCTGTTTCAATTGCTGGGGCGATTGCGGCAATGCATAAAATTTGCCGGGGTATACACGGCTGGGTACCAGGTAATCCCGTGCACCCTCCGGTGTTCTCTTAATTAAAATGGGAGTTTCAACTTCCAGAAAACCCCTGTCGTCCATGAAATCACGCATCATTTTAACCACGCGATGGCGCAGGATGATGTTATTTTTCATTCTTTCACGCCTGATATCCAGATAGCGGTATTTCAGGCGCAGGTTTTCATCGATTTCTATGTCTTCATTGATATAGAAGGGAGTAGTCTTCGCCGTATTCAATATTTTAACGCTGTCTGCCAAAATTTCGATTTCACCGGTGGGCAGTTTCGGGTTTTCGGTGCCTGCCGGCCGCAGCGAAACCTGCCCGACTACCTGTACAACATATTCATTGCGCAGATGGCTGGCGACATCATGGCATTCTTTTGAAGCCTCAGGATTGAAAACCACCTGTACTACGCCTTCCCTGTCACGGAGGTCGATGAAAATCAAACCACCATGGTCGCGGCGGCGGTCTACCCAGCCGCCAAGGGTTACAATCTGTTTGTTATTATTACGGTTGAGTTCACCGCAACTGTGACTTTTTAGCAAACTTCTCCCCCCTGACAATACAAAATATAGATTTTGAGTAAAGCTAATTATAACTCAGGGCAGTACATTCTTCAAACATCCAACATTATATAAACAGGAATCACCTGTACCGGTAGACACAGCTATTTAGAATATTTGGCGCTCATATAGCTTTGCCATATACTAACATTTCCCCCTGTAAGCTATTCAAAAAAGTTTTCTGTAATAATAAATTCCCGTCGATAAAATAAATCTATATCCCATTATTCAGACGAGCATTTAAATTTTAAATAACCGAATATTCCTTGTATAATACCAAACAAAGATATAATTAATATTATCACCATTATCCCATAATTTCCTTATGAAAGGAGACAGGATATTAAAATGGCAAATTTCGATATAACAACACTCGACCCGACCAAACTGCTGGACTGGCAGGTAGCCGAAGAAGCTGAGAAATACATGAAGCCGATAGCTTCTCTGGCAGAAGAATGGGGCATAAAAAAAGATGAGCTTTTGCCATATGGCCATTTTATAGGTAAAGTTGATTTCCCTTTAATTCTCGATAGATTAAAGAACAGGCCAAACGGTAAATATATCGATGTCACCGCCATAACGCCCACGCCTCTCGGCGAAGGCAAGAGCACCACCACCATGGGGCTGGTGCAGGGACTGGCCAAAAGAAATAAAAACGTATCGGGTGCCATACGCCAACCGTCGGGAGGCCCGACATTCAACATAAAAGGCAGTGCCGCCGGAGGCGGGCTTTCCCAGTGTATACCGCTGACTCCGTTTTCGTTGGGATTGACCGGGGATATCGATAACGTAACCAATGCCCATAACCTGGCAATGGTAGCTTTAACCTCGCGCCTGCAGCACGAGTTCAATTACAATGATGAAACACTGGCGCAGAAGAACCTGAAACGCCTCAATATCGACCCGCGCAATGTCCAGATGAAATGGGTGATGGACTTTTGCGCGCAATCCCTGCGCGATATCGTCATAGGTATCGGCGACAGGATGGATGGCTTCATGATGCGTTCCGGTTTTGCTATAGCAGTCAGTTCCGAAGTTATGGCAATTCTGGCGGTCTTTACCAGCCTCAAAGACCTGCGAGAGCGCATGTCGAAGATTGTGGTAGCCTATGATAAACAGGGCAATGCCGTAACCACCAAAGACCTCGAAGTGGATGGAGCCATGACTGCCTGGATGGTAAAAGCAGCCAACCCCAACCTGCTGCAGACGCTGGAAGGTCAGCCGGTGATGGTGCATGCCGGGCCGTTTGCCAATATCGCAGTGGGGCAATCATCGATTGTTGCCGACCAGGT
The DNA here is from genome assembly GCA_012520835.1 of Dehalococcoidales bacterium. Classification (GTDB taxonomy): domain Bacteria; phylum Chloroflexota; class Dehalococcoidia; order Dehalococcoidales; family UBA5627; genus UBA5627. Next base: position 1,364 of record JAAYNN010000086.1, on the reverse strand, counting down.
TGCCCTGAAACTTTCGGATTATCACGTTACGGAAAGCGGATTCGGTGCCGACATTGGTTTTGAAAAATTCTGGAATATCAAGTGCCGTCTCAGCGGCCTGGTACCGAACTGTGCCGTGATTGTTGCTACCGTCAGGGCTTTAAAGATGCACGGCGGCGGGCCTAAAGTCGCCCCGGGTAAAGCACTGGATGTTGCATACACAGAGGAAAATACCGGGCTGGTTGAAAAGGGATGCGCCAACCTTGTTGCTCATATCGAGACGGTCAAGAAAGCCGGTATCAATCCGGTCGTCTGTATTAATAATTTTTATACCGATACCAAGGCTGAAATCAATATTGTCAGGGAAATAGCCGAACAGGCCGGCGCCAGGGTTGCTCTGTCGCAGCACTGGCTGAAAGGCGGAGCGGGTGCACTGGAACTGGCCGATGCAGTAATTGAGGCTTGCGAAGAAAAAGTGGATTTCAAAATGCTTTATGAAGATAATACTCCTATAAAAAAGAGGATAGAAACCATTGCCGGAGAAGTATACGGAGCCGACGGTGTCAGTTATTCGCCTGAAGCCAGTGCTAAAATAGAGCGGCTGGAAAAAGACCCGAATATTAGTAAAATGGCAACCTGTATGGTTAAAACACATCTCAGTTTAACGCATAACCCTGATATCAAAGGGCGTCCGGCAGGATGGACGCTGCCGATCAGGGATGTCCTGATATATAATGGAGCCGGATTTATCGTTCCGGTTGCCGGTGATATCAAGCTGATGCCGGGTACCTGTTCCGACCCTGCCTTCAGGAGAATAGACGTGGATGTCGAAACCGGAAAAATAAAAGGATTGTTTTAAGATGACAGAAGACAATGCCGAGATTAAATATACCGTACGCTTCGAGCCGGATAATATAGATATTGTTGTCAACCAGGGAGACAATCTGATGGAAGCAGCAATGGCTGCCGGTGTGCATATCAATGCCTCATGCGGCGGTGCCGGCGTCTGCGGAACCTGCAATGTCATTATCAAGCGCGGCCAGGTCGAAAGCGTAAGGGCCGACAAAATATCAGAGCACGATTATAAAAAAGGCTTCAGGCAGGCCTGTAAAAGCAAAATCATGTCCGACCTTGTTGTCGAGATTCCATCAATATCGAAACTGGAGAGAGCGGTTCTTTCAAGAGAAGAATTGATGTCGTCTTCTGCACTGGCAAGCGGATGGAAGTTCGACCCGCCGGTAAAAAAGGTGTATCTGGAACTGGCACCGCCCGGCATGCAGGATAACACCAGCGACCTTGCGCGACTGTTGAAAAGTTTAAAGCAGCAATACGGTTTCGATAACGTTTCTGTTGACAGTAATATTTTATACGAACTGGCTGATATT
>JAAYNN010000085.1 GCA_012520835.1 Dehalococcoidales bacterium | reverse complement strand
GGCGACTACCGTGTGCCTGGTCAGCCGTTTGTTTTTGTTATCGCTCATTTCAGCCTCCTGCATGCGCTTATCGCCATATCCAAATATTCTTCTGCGGCTATCGGCGGCTCGCTGTAATGGATGTCCGTGCTTTTATCGGCTTTTTCAAAGTCAAATGGATAGCATGCCTCGAGCATCAGCGAGCCTGAAAATGCTGTTTTATTTAGTTGCTGCATAAACAATCCCCAATTAACAGAGCCCTCAAATGGCAGCAGGTGCTGATCCGTTTTTCCGTTGTTATCGTGCAGATGGAGCGCATACATCCTGTCCCTGTTTTCCATCAATAGGGAGAAGTCTCCCGGCTCATTGATGTTACCGTGTCCGGTATCAAAGCACAGCCCGATCGGCGCGCTCTCTTTGTATTTTTTCAGTATACGTTTGACTATCCTGCATTCATCCAGATTTTCGATGGCCAGCCGGATGCCGTAGCGGTCTGCCGTATCGGCAAAACTGTCCATATAATAAAAAAATGCCTGCCAGTCTCCGTTTTGAACGGCTCTTTTGTTTTCGTATGGATGCATCACCAGGTTACGTATTCCACAGTTGGCGGCAGCAGCAATACTCTTGCAACAGGTCGCAGCCAGGGATGTCCCATTGAGTGAATTTGTCCACAACGCGTCATATCCATGGTAGGGTAAATGCGCATGTTCAAGCACTAAATCATGTTTAGCTGCCAGCTCGGCATGCAACTCCTTTTTCCCATCCATACTGAAAAAGGTATCACCCCACCAGGTGCATATAGAATCAAAGCCTGCATCCTTTATCATTCGGAGTCTTTCCTCAAATGGACGTACATATCCAAACCAGGTATATATTCCATATTTCACTTGTTTAACTTGCATAGTTCTATCACATCCTAGCTTATTTACGGCATTATCAAACACATGGCGGCTCATGCGGTTAGCCACATCTGGGTGTTCCGGAAAGATGCGTAATGCTTCGCCCCCATATATCCGCTGCCGCTGAGTATGCCTGCTTTTATCATAGATTGAACTCCCCGAAGCCAGTTTTATTGTGTGGTTATAATAATAGCTTAAACGGTTATCGCGGTAAATGGAGGATGAATTATATTTATATGTAATCCCTTAGAAATTATTGTATAATCATCTCTAATCCGCTAGGCAAGGAGGCTGTTCCTATGAGACGGAAACCATCGGTTATAAAAACTATTGCCGGTATCCTTTTACTGTCTGTAATGATATTCGGATTATTCCCATCGATGGTTGGCTGTCAGTCTTCCGATATCGAATTGACGATAATACATACCAACGATTCTCACTCTCACCTGGGAAATGTCGCCCGCATGGCAACCGTCATTTCCGAAATCAGAGAAGAAGCCGGCGCTGAAAACACCCTGCTGCTGGATGCCGGCGATGTATGCGGCGGTACGGTTTATTACAGCCTATACAGAGGCGAGCGGATATCTATTTGCATGGACGATTGCCATGCCATATACTATTGCCGTTCGTTATATCCATCCGCATGGCAGGCATAGGTATCGAAAATGGCAACTTTTAGCTTTAAAGAAGAACTGCAAAAAATCTGGCGGTTTCTGAAAGACTGTCGTAACGAAGCTATCGTTATCGGTGCTGCCTTACTTTTCATTACTCTCCACAGATACCATATGATCTGGAACGAATGGTTCAGCGATTTAATATACTATGCGGTTTTCCCTATCCTGATATCGGTAATCCTTTTGCGCAAGAATCCGCTCAAGATGGGATTGGGGTGGGGAGAATCCAGAGTCTGGTGGCCGTATGCAGGTATCGTCTGTCTTGTATCGGCGCTGGTACTATTTCCTTTTACGCTTTCTCCCGGCCTGCAAGACTACTACCGGATGGAAGATTTCGCCATAGTCGGCTATTCGCTTGCTACCTGTGTTCAACTTTTTTCGTCGGAATTTTTCTTCCGCGGATTTCTCATCTTCGGCCTGAAAGACAGGTTCAAAGAAGGCAGTATTTTTATTCAGATGATTCCGTTTGTGATGGTACATCTGGGGAAGCCGGAAATCGAAACGCTCAGCACTATACTAACCGGTATACTCTTCGGATATATTGCCTATAAAGGCAAATCCTTCTGGCCGGCCTTTTTCATCCATATGTTTATCAATCTGTTCTTCGTGTTTATTGTCAATCTGGTGTGGCTGTAATTAAGATGCTTTCAATCCGTTAGCAAATGGTTAGCATAATTATTTCAGAAATCTTTTCATAGAATTCTGCATTATACATACTATGTTTCGTAATTGTTCTTTTTCTAAAGGTTTAAAATAATCAGCTTTGTGTATTGGTTCGTTGATATTCCGCTCTCCATGTAAAAATGTTACTATTTGCAAATCAACAGTTGGAAAATATGATGCTAAAGTATGTGTTGGAAAACTACCATAGGTAATTGGGTT
>JAAYNN010000084.1 GCA_012520835.1 Dehalococcoidales bacterium | reverse complement strand
TAAGACTTCCGTTCGCCCAGAGTCCCGACCTGTCGGGAAAGGGTCAAACGAACGGAAGCAACAGATTCGCTGATTGACGCCGTTATGGTTCGATCCCGACCTGTCGGGATTTCGTTCCGAACTACGGAACTCAACACCCCTCGATAATGTTCTGACAATATCCGCACATCCTGAGCCTGACGAAGGACACAAACGGCTTGCATTTAATCACAAATGGCTTGCGGGATTTTTAACCCCGCCCCAGATGCTTCATTCGTTCCTCACGAACTCAGCATGACAAATAGGAACTTCGTTCCGAACTACGGAACTCAACAGCCTTCAATAATACCCTGATAATATCCGCGCATCCTGAGCTCGTCGAAGGACACGAATTCAGCGTGACTGGGTGCCAATAATCATTTGTTTATAATTATTTTTACCTGCACCATATTGGCAAATTTTGCCAGCCAGATGGGAATCCCATCGCATTTGTATCTATTGCCGGATATTTTTCGATAAGCTGCCTTAATCTAAGCGGCCATGTCGTTTTGGGGCTGATTATACGCATCAGGTGACCCAGCATAGCAAGCGTATTATAAATGTGCCTGTCGTCCGAATTATTAAATAACATTGCCAATTCTGTCGGAAATTTTGGAACGGTCATGGTTACAACAAGCTTGCGGTTCCAGAGACGGCAATGGTGTGCCGAAAGGTTTCTGATATGTGTAAGATGGTGCATGAAGGATACGAGTACTATTTCATCCAATTACTCTGTAAAAAGCAACCCGCCTGGGTGCGCATATCAGGACGGAACCTGCAGAGGCGTGGCGGGTGTTATTCAATCTACGTAGCTTAATAACATATAAATTGTTAATTGTCACTACTTTTTGTCCAAGGTGTTAAATACGGGCTTAATGATATACAGAAAAAGTTGTTTATTCGATTTTATCTACTCGTCGTCGGCGGCGATGCAGTCTTCCCCGACCTTATCCGCCAGCCGCGACATCATCTTCGAGTTTATCCTGATATGCGTGTTGGGCATCTTCAGTGTAAAGACTCTGGATCCGTTATCCACGATGATGCTGACGCTATCGTCTCCCGGGTATTCGTTCAAAATATCCATCACATCATGCAATCGCTTTACATCGCCGGCTTCGTCACCGGTCTGCTTCAGGCGTATCGTCAGGCGGCGGATCTTGCCGGGTTTTTTGACTGTTTCTTCACTTTCTTTCGGCGGTTCGAATAATTTGGGCGCTACCACTTTTTTCGCCAATGTCTTATCCTCCAGGTTATATATACGTACGTGTTCGCAAACCAGCTGCGGCTTGTCTGCGCGTGTTTTCACCTTGCCGTCCACCAGCAGGATGTTCCCCTCCGCCCAAAAATCCCGCGTGGAGGCAAAAACGCGCGACCAGACCATTACTTCCAGCTTGCCGTTCAGGTCTTCCAGTATTACGCTGGCAGAGGCCTGCCCTTCCCTGTTGACGATGTGATGAACGGAGGAGACCATGCCCGCCACCATCACCGACTGCCCCTCCATCTCCTCGTCCACCTGCCCGCAGAGCAGGGTGTTTTCCGCCATGGCTTTCTCGGCAAATGGGCTGAAGGGGTGCTCCGAGAGATAGACGCCAAGCAACTCCTTCTCCCAGTCCAGTATTTCCTTGCGCGAGACCTCCACCGCCTCCAGTTCGAGGCTGGGCAGGGGAACGCTGACGGTGTCGCCCCACAGGTCGAACATGGTGGATTGCCCCGAGCTTTTCAATTGCTGTTCGCGCTGGGCAGCCGACATAATGACGCCGATGTTTCCGAGCAGCGTTCCGCGCTCTCCCAGGCAGTCCATTGCCCCGGCCTTTATCAGGCTCTCCATCACTCTTTTATTGAGAGAGCAGATATCGACGCGGCGGCACATATCCTCGATAGTCCTGTACTCGCCGTTAGCCTTTCGCTCTTCTACAATCGGCTCGACGGCGTTTCTACCGACATTCTTGACGGATTCCAGCCCGAAGCGGATGCCCTGCGTGCCGTCTTCCAGATTTTCGATGGCAAACTCCACTTCCGAGCGGTTGATATCCGGCTGCAGCACTTTAATTCCCATGCGGCGGCATTCGTCCACCGCCACGCCGATTTTCTCGGCCTGCCCGTCTGCTGCAATTAAAAGCGCCGTCAGATACTCGATGGAATAGTGCGCCTTGAGAAAGGCTGTCTGGTAGGCAATCATGGCATAGTTTACGGCGTGCGCCTTGTTGAAGGCGTAGCCGGCAAATGGCTCGATTAACTGATAGACCTTCTCGGCGATTTCGGCGCTGTAGCCGTTCTTTTGGGCTCCCTTGATGAAGTTGGCTTTCTCCTTTACCATCACCTCGGCTTTTTTCTTGCCCATGGCTTTGCGGAAGATATCGGCCTGCCCCAGACTGTAGCCGGCGAAGGCGCGCACGATGAAGAGCACCTGCTCCTGATAAACGATGACGCCGTAGGTCTCCTCTAAAAATTCCTTGAGGGCGGGGTGGGGATATGTAATCGGCTCGATGCCGTACTTCGAGCGGATGAACTTTGGTATCTGCTCCATCGGGCCCGGCCGGTAGAGTGCCACCATGGCGGCGATATCGGAAAAGACGGTCGGCTTCAATTCCTTGATATAGCGGCGCATGCCGCTGCCTTCCAGTTGAAATACGCCGACGGTCTCACCGGCAGCCAACAGCTCGAAGGTCTTTTTGTCATCCATCGGAATATCATGGCGGTCGATATCGATGCCCCTGTTCTGCCTGATGATTTGCTGGGTTCTTCCCAGCGTGGTGAGGTTGGAAAGGCCTAAAAAGTCCATCTTCAAAAGCCCGATACTGGCGATATCGTCCATCGGGTACTGCGTCATCACCAGCCCGGCTTTCGATTCGCGGCTGACGCGCTGCAGCGGGACGTGATTGGTAAGCGGGTCTTTGGAAATCACCACGCCGGCGGCATGGGTGCTGGCATGGCGCGCCACACCCTCGACGCCTTTGGCGTAATCCACCAGGTTCTTGACTTTGGCTTCAGTTTCGTAAATAGTTTTAAATTCGCCGTTTTCCTCCAGCGCCTTATCGATGGTCATGCCGACGGCAAAGGGCACCATTTTTGCCACGCGGTCGACATCGCTGTAGGGCATGCCGAGGGCGCGCCCGGCATCGCGGATAGCAGCCTTGGCGCCCAGCGTGCCGAAGGTGATGATTTGCGCTACGTGGTCCTGCCCGTATTTACGCGAAACGTAGCTGATGACCTCTTCGCGGCGCCGGTCTTCGAAGTCCATATCGATATCGGGCATTTCGCGGCGCTCGATATTCAAAAATCTCTCGAAGACCAGCTTATGCGGGATGGGGTCGATATCGTTAATCTCTAAGCAGCGCAGGACGATGCTGGAGGCGGCGCTGCCCCTGACGTTGACCAGAATGCCGTTTTCGCGTGCGAATTTAACAATGTCCCAGACTACCAGGAAGTAGCGGGCGAACTCGGTTTTCTCGATAACATCCAGTTCGTATTTTAATCTCTCTTCGATTTCGGGAGTGATTTCCGGGTAGAATTTGGCCATCCCCTTGCGGCAGAGGTCTTCCACGTATTGGAAAGGAGTCATCCCCTCGGGGATTTCGATTTCCGGCAGGTGCAGCCGCCCGAACTCCAGTTCGAGGTTGCACATATCGGCAATTTTATGCGTATTTTCGATGGCCTGCGGCACGTCCTTGAACATGTCTGCCATCTCCTCGGGGCTTTTCATGTAAAAGCCGTCATCGGCCATCTTTTTTCTTTTTTCATCCAGGATGGTGCTGTTGGTGCCGATGCACATCAGGAGGTCCTGGAATCTGGCTTCTTCTTTGAGGATGTAATGCAGGTCGTTGGTGGCCACCAGCGGGATATCCAGTTCGGCGCTCATCTGAATCAGTTCCTGATTAACCGGTTCCAGTTCGGGGATGGAGTGGCGCTGGATTTCCAGGTAGAAGTTGCCTTCCCCAAAAGTCTTTTTGTACCACAGGGCGGCCTGCCTGGCATCGTCTTTGCGTCCCTCCTGAATCAGGCGGGGAATCTCCCCAGCAAGGCAGGCGGTCAGCGCGATCAATCCGTCATGGTACTGCTCCAGGATTTCCTTATCCATGCGCGGCCGGTAATAAAAACCCTCTAAATTAGCCTTGGTAATCAATTGAATCAGGTTCCGGTAGCCGGTATGGTTTTTAGCCAGCAATATCAGGTGATAGCTCTGCTTATCAGCCGGGGTGTGGCTTAAACGGCTGCCGGAAGCGATATAGGCTTCGCAGCCGATGATGGGCTTGATGCCGGCATCTTTGGCTGCCTTGTAAAACTGGATGGCTCCGTGCATCACGCCGTGGTCGGTCAATGCCAGTGCGGTCATTCCCAGTTCTTTGGCGCGGGAAACGAGGTCGGGGATGTGGCACATGGCATCCAGCAGGCTGTATTCGCTATGAACGTGCAGGTGGGTAAACAAGCATAGAATCCTTTCGCAGTTGTAATCCCGCTAATTATAGCATATGGCGGTCTTTTCAGCCCCCCTGTTTCGGCCTTTTTCGCGGCGGTGCTTCAGCGATTGCCTGTAAACAAAGAGGGAATTTATCTGCTATTATATATACACTACACTTAAAAAATTTATTTTGGAGGTTTCAATGAAAAAGTTCAATAGACCCGGTATTATCATTGCGGCTGTAATTATACTGCTTCTGCTTGTCATCGGCGGTTTCAAATCGATATTTACCGTCCCGGCCGGTGTGGTGGGAGTCAGGTTCGACCCTTTTGGCGGCGGCATATCGGAGAGGCAGTATACGGAAGGGTTGCACATCAAGGCTCCCTGGGTGACTATCTACGGATATAATGCCAAGACGCAGGTGTTTACCATGGCCGGCAGCGATGAGTCCTCCACCGATATCACGCACGGCTCGTCGGTGCAGAATGTTACCAACGAAGGATTGTATATCACCCTGGATTTATCCGTGCAGTATAAAATCGACCCGACCAAAGCCTGGTCTATCAGGCAGAACATCGGCGAGGACGGGGACTATCAGCAGATTGTCGTTTTGCCGCAAATACGCTCTACTTTAAGGGATGTGGTATCGCAGCACTCGGCGGCTGAAATCTACGGTGAAGGCAAGGCTATCGTGGAGAGTGAAATTTACGCCGACCTTTCCGCCAAGCTGGCGCAGTATAACATCATCGTCGAATCGGTGCTGTTGCGAAATGTGGTGCTGCCTGACCAGCTGGTGGAATCCATCGAACTCAAGAAAGCTGCCGAACAGGAAGCGCTGCGCATGGAATACGTATTGCAGACCTCCGAATACGAAGCGCAGAGAAAGGTCATCGAGGCACAGGGTATTGCCGATGCCAATGGGATTATCGCCAATTCCATCACCGAGGCTTATCTCTACTGGTACTGGATAGAAATGCTGAAAAGCAATCCCAGCACGATTTATGTGGTGCCCTCCGACGGTTCGGGGTTGCCGATCTTTACCCTGCCGCTGGATAAAACAGAATAATAAAACAGATTTGCCGGTTTGAAATCCCGTCAATCGGTCAAAGGATGCAGTGATCATATCCCTCTTCCGCTCCCATACCGGGAGGGGGATATGATTTCATGTTTTCAACGGTTTAGTAGTACAATCTAGCTTATGAATACGACTGCTTTAAAATATGTCCGGATAATCAGCAGGTGGCTTTTTATCATGTGTATCCCGCTCTTTTTACTGACATCCGTTATCGCTGTCGCCATCAACAGCCAGTGGCTGTACGGGCACAGTTTCAACACCTACGGCGTGCAGGAGACGACCGGCATCGAAAAGTCCGAACTGGAGAAGGCGGCAACGCAGATAACCCGCTATTTCAATTCATCCGAAGAGTATTTATCCGTTATCGTTATCAAAGACGGCGCCGACTTCGTGCTTTTCAATGAAAAAGAAGTAGCTCACATGAAGGATGTCAAAGCGCTGGTGAGGCTGGATTATTATGTCTTGCTGGGCACTGGGCTTTTTATGCTGTTTTACAGCGTTTTGAATATTTTCTATCTGCGTCGCGCATGCTACCGCCCGCTGGCTTCGGCTGTTTTTCGCGGCGGCAGCATCACCATCGGGCTCATTTTAATACTGGGAATCATAGCGGTTGCGGATTTCGATGTCTTTTTTACCGCTTTTCACATGATCAGCTTTGCCAACGATTTCTGGCTGCTCGACCCGAATAGCGATTACCTGATAATGCTGTTTCCGGGCGGATTCTGGTATGATTGCGTCATCTATATAGCGGTTGCTATAGTTGTAAGCGCACTTGTGGCTGCTTTAATATCATGGTGGTACATGAAAAAAGTTAATGGGCATGATTCATATGCCTGCGGAGGGTAAATGGAGGGGATGTCGGTTATTTCGAAGTGTCCCTTATGCAACGGAAAGGGCAAGATTAACAAGGAATTGCCTTTATGGGCGAATCCTAAAGCTCCCGCAACACGCGCCGGCAAAACCGTTCTGGTGACATGTCCTCGCTGCAAAGGGAGCGGTGTTATCGGGGTGATTTAGTTTTTTCGCAGAAGCATAGTATTTTATCAACACCAGTTATCTCATGCTCTCTTTTGTTCTGTTCCACAGGTAAGCATACCTTTTCTGCGGCCCCATAAAAAGCCACCTGATTTGAAATAGCACTTTATTGATTGAATCCCTCATGACATCCTCCTTAATTGTTTGTCCTTGTAATATATATAACGGGTTTTTGTATGAAAAGTTAGGACAATCGGTATCAATCAGGCGGGAATAAAGTACTAAATATCAATTTACGATAAGAAACAGCCTGTATTCACTGTCGGCTATTTGTTTATCCGAATAGGGAGAGGGCTCCACTTTGAAGCGATAATTATTGCCCTGATATGTCAGTCGGCTGTAGTCGCTGGTCAATCCGGGATAGGCAAACTCGGTGTAAGTATCCTCCCCGTCCTGTTCGATTTTCATCCGGCAGGTAACCTCGCCGGCCTGGATACATAGCGCGTCTGCCGGGCAGCGGCTGTCTCCCGATACCGCGGCAAAGGTGATTTTAAGGTTTTTTCCTTCGACTGAAACCGATTGCCCGATGCGTAAAATGCACTCCTCCCCGGGATTAACGGTGCTTGAGCCTCCCGAAAGAGAAAAAATCAGCATCACAATCCCGGCAACTATCAGGAGAATTCCGATCCACCTCGGATTCATATCGCCTCCGTCTCCGTACGTCGAGAAAATGATTAAAGACCGCAGCTGCCGCAATTGGTGGCGCTGCAACCGGAACATGAACTGCCGCCCACAGATGAACTTGAGCCGCCCGAGTCTTTTGTATAGCAGGCAAATTTAGAAAGCGTCCGGCTGGAAGGGGTTTTGCAGGCGGGGCAAGCCGCATCCTCGTTTACTTCGCAAAGCGGGCGCAGTTGTTCGAATTTCGTTTTGCAGGCCGGGCAGAAATATTCGTATATCGGCATTTTTTTACCTCTGTTCAAATTCTAATCCGCATCACATCCAATGTCAAAACTTTTTATTAAATATTTAATACTATTCGGCTATGGTGTCTACAGAATGGTACTTCAAAGATAATTATCTATATAACAAACACTATTGCAGAACCAAATATTTTGACCTGATTCTTTCAGCGATATATACTGAATTATCGCTAAAATGCAGATGGATAATACAATGGAAAATCAACAACTGGCTGATAGACTGGTCTGCTGGATCAGGGAAAGGGTAACATCCGCCGGCTTGAAGGGAGTGGTTTTCGGCATGAGCGGCGGCGTCGATTCATCGGTGATTGCCGCACTCTCGAAACAGGCATTCCCGGAATCGTCATTAGGGTTGGTCATGCCCTGCCACAGCATTGGACAGGATAAGCAGGATGCCATGTTGGTAGCCGCGCAATTTGCAATTAAAACGCAGGAAATAGCGCTTGACAGTGTCTATGACAGCCTTGTGCAAATACTGTCAAGCAGCATGTCAACACCCCTTTCGAAATTGACTCAGG
>JAAYNN010000009.1 GCA_012520835.1 Dehalococcoidales bacterium | reverse complement strand
ACTGGGTGTGGAAAGCCGAAAGCTTAGCCCCGATGAATTGACTGCAAAAATGAAGGAAGTAACCATCACCAGGAATTCACCTTCTCCAATCAGCGGCAAAGCTATTTTAAGGGATGGACGTACCGGTGAGCCGTTCGACCAACCTGTAACCGTCGGTAATATTTATATGTTGAAACTGATACATCTGGTAGAGGATAAAGTCCATGCCAGGGCAACCGGCCCTTATTCTTTAATCAGTCAGCAGCCACTTGGCGGTAAAGCTCAATTTGGAGGTCAGCGTTTCGGTGAAATGGAAGTCTGGTCGCTGGAGGCTTACGGAGCGGCACATAATCTGCAGGAAGTATTGACAATTAAATCCGATGATGTTGCCGGCAGAGCCAAGACATACGAAGCGATTGTTAAAGGAGAAGATATTTTGCCGCCGGGTGTTCCCGAATCATTTAAGGTACTGGTAAAAGAATTGCAAAGTCTCGGATTAGCGATAGAAGTTATCAATGAAGAGGAAAAAGTGATTCAGGCTGACAAGATACAGGAAAGTTCGGAATTTGAAGGATCGAGCAGCACTATAATGGTATCCGGCAATGAAGAGACGGATGATATAGAGAGTAAAATTGAAGATTTAATCGGGGGGGACTCTTTCTTGGATAGCATTAATATCGATTCCAATGAAAAAGGAAACGATTCCCTCGAGAGTGAGGTAGATTAACATAATGCTTGAAGTTAATGATTTTGATGCTGTACGTATTTCGCTGGCCTCGCCCGAACAGATTAAAAGCTGGTCTTATGGTGAAGTAACAAAGCCGGAGACCATTAATTATCGAACGTTGAAACCGGAAAGAGACGGTTTATTCTGCGAAAGAATTTTCGGACCGATCAAGGATTTTGAGTGTGCCTGCGGTAAATATAAGAGGATACGCTATAAGGGCATTATTTGCGATAAATGCGGTGTTGAGATTGCCCGCTCCAAGGTTCGCCGTGAGCGAATGGGGCATATTGAACTGGCATGCCCTTTAAGCCACATCTGGTTTGCGCGCGGTATTCCGAGCCGTATCGGGTTACTACTCGACCTTTCTGCCCGCAACCTCGAACGTGTTATTTATTTCTCGCACTATATTATCACCGAGGTCGATGAAGAAGCCTGTAATACTGCCATCAGGCAGCTCGAAAACGAACTCAGCAAGGAAATCGCTGAAAGCAAATTGGCACTTGACAGCAACATAGACGCCATGGAAAAAGATTTGGCGACTGTCGAAGAAATTAACAAAATGCGTCGTGATTTTGAATCGGAAAAAGAGCAGCTTGAAGATGTGCTGCCTTTGAAGATTGAACAATTGAAGAGCATTCGCAAGGGTGCGCTGTTGACCGAAACACAATATCAGGAATTAAAACAACAGTACGAAAATGTTTTTAAAGCGGAAATGGGGGCCGAGGCAATACTTGGACTTCTTAAGGAAATCGACCTGGATGCACTTCGTAGCCAGCTGATTGAAGAAACCCATTCATCTTCCGGTCAACGCCGTCGTAAAGCCAGCAAGCAATTACAGCTTGTCGAGGCTTTCAGGCGCAGCGGCAACAAACCGGAATGGATGGTTATGACTGTTTTACCCGTCCTTCCGCCGGATTTGCGTCCCATGGTACAGCTGGACGGCGGCCGTTTCGCTACCAGCGACCTGAACGATTTATACCGGAGGGTTATTAACCGCAACAACCGTTTGCGCCACCTGGTAGAAATCGGGGCCCCCGGCATTATCATACGCAACGAAAAAAGGATGCTGCAGGAAGCAGTCGATACCCTTATCGATAACGGCAGGAGAGGCAGAGCGGTTGCAGTCAGCGGCGACCATAAAGCCAAATCGCTTTCCGACATGCTGCGCGGTAAGCAGGGAAGATTCCGCCAGAACCTTCTTGGTAAAAGAGTCGATTACAGCGGCCGTTCCGTAATCGTGGTCGGCCCTGAACTTAAAATACACCAGTGTGGTCTTCCCCGCAGAATGGCGCTGGAATTGTTCAAACCTTTCGTTATGCATAGACTGGTGATGGAGGGATTGGCATCCAATATAAAGAGTGCACGTCGACAGGTCGACAGGGGACGCCCCGAAGTCTATGATGTGCTGGAAGATGTTGTAAAGGAAAGGCCGGTTTTGCTTAACCGCGCTCCAACCCTGCACAGGCTGAGTATCCAGGCATTCGAGCCGGTGCTGATCGATGGTAGTGCTATACAGATACATCCTTTAATGTGTGCTGCCTTCAATGCCGACTTCGATGGCGACCAGATGGCTGTTCATGTGCCTCTGTCCTATGCAGCGGTTAAAGAAGCTCGCGAGATGATGTTGAGTATCAACAACATGTTATTGCCCAGTTGCGGTGAACCGGTTGTTACACCGACGCTGGATATGGTATTCGGCTGTTACTATCTGACTACAATCAAATCCGGTGCCAGGGGAGAAGGTGCAAGGCTGAGCAGTTTTGAGGAAGCCAAACTCAGTTATGAACTGGGAGCTATCGAACTGAGGGCTGAGATAGAGGTCAGAGTCGAAGAGGGTAAAATGGCGAAGACCAGCGTTGGGCGCATCATCTTTAATGAAATACTGCCGCCCGGGTTGGGTTTTATTAATAAAGATATCGATAAATCGAGTTTGAAGAGAATTGTGGCTGATTGCTATAAGAAGCTTGGAAACGAGCCGGCTATGTGCAAGATGCTGGATGCTCTCAAGGACCTGGGTTTTAAATATGCCACAAAATCCGGTATCACTATCGCCATGAGCGATATCGAGGTTCCGGTTGATAAACCCAGGCTGATTGAAAAGGCGGATGAAAAGACTGCTATAGTGGAAAGCCAGTATCAGCGCGGTCTCATTACCGATGACGAAAGATATAACAGTGTTATCGAAGTTTGGATGGATACCACCGACGATATCACTCAGGCTATCCAGAAATCCATGAATAAAAACGGCAGCGTCTATATGATGGCAAACTCCGGCGCTAAGGGTAATATTTCGCAAATCAGGCAGATGGCGGGTATCCGCGGCCTGATGACCAACCCATCCGGCAAAATTATCGACTTTCCGATTAAGTCCAGCCTGCGCGAAGGCTTAAGCGCCATCGAATACTTTATTTCCACACATGGTGCTCGTAAAGGCCTGGCTGATACCGCTCTGCGTACATCGGGAAGCGGTTATTTAACCAGGCGTCTTGTAGACGTAACTCAGGACGTTATCATCAGGGAATATGATTGTGGGACGACCGATGGCGTATGGATAACCGAGCCGGAGGAAATGGATATTCTACCGCCGTTTGCCGAGAGGATGACCGGCAGAATGGCTGCTACTCAGGTAATCAATCCGCAGACCGGAGAAATTATCATTGACCGCAACCAGGAAATCGATGAATTAACTGCCAAAACAATTGTCGAAGCAGGAATAAAGAGTGTCTATGTCAGGTCTCCTTTAAGCTGCCAGTTGAAACAGGGTCTCTGTCAGTTATGCTATGGCAGAGATCTGGCGCGCGGCCGCATGGTCGAGCTCAGCACGGCAGTCGGTATTATTGCGGCGCAGAGCATCGGCGAACCGGGAACACAGCTGACACTGAGAACATTCCATACCGGTGGTGTGGTAGGGTTGGATGAGTTGGATATTACCACTGGTCTTCCCAGGGTGGAAGAGTTGTTTGAAGCGCGTATACCCAAGACTCAGGCTATCATATCGGAAATCGATGGAGTAGCTGAGGTTATCAATAATGAAGAGGGCAAACGCATTAAAGTCGTCAGCTACGATGTGTTCAACGATGAATACAAAGTACCTGAAGGCTGGCAATTGCTGGTCAGTCATGGTCAGTGGGTAGACGCCGGCAATGTGATTGCTGCCCCTCCGCAAGACAGCAACCAGACGTTTGCCGAGTTGATTGTTAATAACCTGACAGCACGTTCATCGGGCGATGTGATTATTCAGGATGGCAAACTTTTTGTCAAGGTGGAAGAAAAGGAAGAAAGGGAATATGTAGTGCCAGTTGCTATTCACATCCGTATTCAGGATGGCGATATGGTAAAAGCGGGACAACAGCTTACCGATGGCTCCATCAATCCTCACGATATCCTGATGGTCCTCGGGAAAGAAGCTGTAGAGAGATACCTGGTGGACGAAGTGCAAAAAGTGTACTGCTCACAGGGTGTTCATATCAACGACAGGCATATCGAGGTTATCGTGCGCCAGATGCTTTCCAAGGTACGCATAGATTCCCCGGGCGATTCCGATATCGTTCCGCGTGAGCTGGTGGACAGGTTCCGCTACGAGGAAATCAATGCCAAGGTACTTGCAGAAGGAGGCGAGCCGGCTACGGCGCATGCTGTACTGATGGGTATAACCAGGGCATCTTTAAGTACGGATAGCTGGCTGGCTGCGGCATCCTTCCAGGAGACAACCAGGGTGCTTACCGAAGCTGCAGTATGCGGTAAACTGGATAGACTTTCGGGCTTGAAAGAGAATGTCATCATCGGTAAACTGATTCCGGCACGCTGCAGGGCATCGAAAGAAGCTTCCGCAGAGATGGAACACAGACTGGCTCAAAAAGAAACACCGCATATGCTGGCTGATTTTGACAAAGAGGAATCGTCGTTGTCTTCGAGTGAAGATGTCAGCGAACAGGGGAACGGTGAATCTTTATCGAACGATGATAACGACGAAGAAAAATCCGAATCATAGTCTCTGTTAAAACTATTAAAAAAATGGATTCTAAATAACCGCCTCACAAATGGGGCGGTTATTTTTATCTTACCAGACTTATTAATACCCGACCGTGAGGCCGTGGGGAGTTTATTTACGGAAAGCCGTCTATTGTGTGGTATAATAAACCCAATAACAGGCAGGGAGAATTGAAATAGAACGTGTAATATCTGGCAAATCCAACGATGAAGATTCGCCTCTGGATAGCAGCTTAAGACCGAGGTATTTCAACGATTTTATCGGGCAAACAAGGGTCAGGGAGAACATCAGCATTGCCATAGAAGCCGCTAAAGGCAGGGGGGAGGCGCTTGATCATGTATTGCTGTACGGGCCTCCCGGACTGGGTAAAACGACACTGGCCAATATCATCGCTGTTGAAATGGGCGTTAATCTCAGGATTACTTCGGGTCCTGCCATTGAGCGCACCGGCGACCTGGCGGCTATTTTAACCAATATCCACAATCAGGATATCCTGTTTATCGATGAAATCCACCGTCTTAGCCGGGTGGTGGAAGAGGTGCTCTATCCAGCTATGGAAGACCGTGCGCTGGATATCATGATAGGCAAAGGGCCGGGTGCCAAGAG
The DNA here is from genome assembly GCA_012520835.1 of Dehalococcoidales bacterium. Lineage (GTDB taxonomy): Bacteria > Chloroflexota > Dehalococcoidia > Dehalococcoidales > UBA5627 > UBA5627. The sequence continues at coordinate 5,183 of JAAYNN010000009.1, read as the reverse complement.
CCTGCGTTTGAATTTACCCGCCTTTACTCTCATTGGGGCTACTACCCGTTATGCCCAGTTGAGTTCTCCGTTGCGGGACAGGTTCGGAGCCGTTTATCGTCTTGATTTTTACGATAATAAAGATATCGAAGAAATATTGAAACGTTCCGCTAAAATACTGGGAGTAAAAGCGGATGCTGAGGGATTGCGTGAAATTGCCTGCCGCTCGCGCGGTACCCCCAGAGTAGCCAATCGGCTTTTAAAACGTGTCAGGGATTATGTACAGGTAAAAGGAGACGGAACAGTAACTGCAGAAATGGCAGTTGAGGCTCTCTCAAAACTGGAAGTAGACCATATGGGGTTGGATGAAGTCGATAATAAGGTTTTATCTACCATCATTAAAAAATTCAACGGCGGTCCGGTCGGGGTCGAAACGATTGCCGCTTCAATCAGTGAAGAAGCCGATACCATTATGGATGTCTATGAACCCTACCTGATGCAGCTTGGATTTATAGAACGCACGCCGCGCGGTAGAATGGCGACTTCTCTGGCTTACCAGCATCTCGGCATGCCTGAAAAAAAACGGCCAAAACCCCCGCAGCAGCCTTTATTCTGATATGAACAGCAAATCCGTTTTAATTCATTGTTGTTGCGCTCACTGCGCTGCCTATACATTAAAATACTGGCAGGAGCAGGGATACGAAACTACTGCTTTCTGGTATAATCCCAACATTCATCCCTATATGGAACATCAGAACCGGCTAGAAGCTATGAAGGTGCTGGCGGCGAATCTTAATTTCCATTTGGTAATAACAGAAGGATACGATTTTATCGAGTATTTCAGGCGGGTGGCGGGGCATGAAACAGGAAGATGCAGTTTGTGTTTCGATATGCGGCTTGCAAAAGCAACCGAAACAGCTATTGAACTGGGAATCGCTAATTTCACCTCTACGCTGCTTATCAGTCACCAGCAGAAACACGATACACTCAAGGAAATCTGTGAATCACTTGCTCAACATACCGGGGTTAACTTCCTGTATGCTGATCTGAGAAAACGCTATTCAGACAGCCGCCATATCACCAAGCCGATGGATTTATATCGCCAGCAGTATTGCGGGTGCGTGTATTCCGAGTGGGAACGGTATACCAACAAAACTATAGAGTAGTTTTCAGATATCAGAATCTGCCAATATTCTAAATTTTTGAAGCTTTCATAATTATTTTTGATAATGTGCAGGAACTGGGGTGATACTGCCAAAGGGGTATATGCTTTGTCATATTGTGTACGTCTAATGACCAGAGATGATATTCCTCGGGTTTCGATGTTGGACCGCGAGATATTCCCCTCTATGAAAATGCACACCAATTTTCAAAACGAGCTTAAGAATTGTTTGGCGTATTATATTGTGGTTTATAAAAAAGGTGAGGCGTCCGGCTGCGTTGCTGGTGTAGATAATATCATCGGCTATGCCGGTTTATGGACAATGGTGGGGGAAGCCCACGTGGTTAACATCGCCGTAAGCCATAACTTCCGCGGTCAGGGCATCGGGGAATTGTTGCTGATTGCTTTGATCGAACTGGCTTTGAATGTGCACTGCAACATGATAACTCTCGAAGTCAGGGTTTCCAATACCACAGCACAAAAATTGTATGGAAAATACGGCTTTACTGTCAGGGGTATCCGGACTGGATACTATACCGATAACCGGGAAGACGGTGTTATCATGACAGTGGATAATATCGACGGCAGGGGTTTTAAAGAGGAATTTAAAAGACTAAAAAGTGATTACCATAAAAAAAGGGGAGCAGCTGAAATAATCCTGACTGCTCCCTTGTCGTAGTTGTATTGATTGTTATCTATTCCTGAGATAATTTGCCGCCGACCGCCCAGTTTTGCTTCGGATTTTCTTTAAAGATTATCTGTACCAAATCAGCGGGAACGCCTATCTTTACAAATTCGGCGGTTATTCCGGCTGCCAGTTGTTTCTTTTGTTCCAGGGTGCGCCCCTGTCACATTTCTACTATAATTACAGGCATTTTTGCAGTCCACTACATGTTGTGTTATTGGCGCCTGAATTTTTTCTTCAATTCTTCCAGTTCTTTCAATTTTTCCAGCGCTTCTTCGCTTAATGGTTCTATTGATACAACAGCGCCTTCATGAATATTGATAGTATAAAGCGAGCGGCATTTCCAGCAGCGGTACGGCCCGCTAAATTCCTGATTTAAGAGTGAAATACTGCCTTCAGATTCACATGACGGACATTTGATTTTAATTGCCATTATTTATTTCCTCCTCCGATAATATTATCAGCTTAATCAATGTTAAGCAAACTGTATTAATCTTCCTTTTTTACCAATAGGCAAATGTTCCTCGAGAAATATTTTATAGGTAATCGATATCTTTTTTCCGGCTTCAGACTGAGCACTTTAAATCCGGCCTTTAGAGCCAGTTTTTTGGCTTCATGATAGGAAAAAAGGTGATAATGTCTTAAAAGCGTGGTTTCTTTTTCTCTCCAGGGGATTTTTACATCCTTTGTTTTAAACCAGAAAGCGGGCTGCCCTTTATTCCAGACTGTAATAAAGGCCTCGGCTCCCGGTTTTAATACTCTTCTTAATTCGATAAGCGCTTTTAGCCGTTCTTCCTTGCCCTTTACATGATGGTATGTAGCAACCGCGATTGCCCAGTCGAAGGTACTGTCGGCAAAAGGAAGACAGCAAATATCGGCCTCTACCAGCGAAACATCGTACTTAAACTTGGCAGCGTATTTTTGCGCCTGTTTTAACATACCGGAGGAAAAATCTACACCATAAAGATCGAAATTATCCCGAAACGCTAAAAAATCAGCACCATGCCCGCATCCGAGGTTAAGCAGTTTTCCCTGTTTCCATATAGCTGCCAGTTCTTCCAACTCCTCCTTAAAAATAGAGCGGTGCCTGAAGTTGTACCAGGAAAGAGCAATACGGTCAAAAACCTTTTTTAATTCAATATCCAAAGTTCATACCTGTAAATTATTTTAAAGAGCCTCAAGTTGAGGCTGACTTTTAAAACTGGTAGACTGATTATATCATTTATCTTTTAATACCACGACCTTACGGTCGTTGGAGGTTTATTAGAAATTACCGAGAGTATAGATGAAGAAAGTATCCAGGACTATATCAGGGGTAACGCCGGTTGCCGTAATGACTGCTCCTCAGGGATGTCCCGGCAAATGCATCTACTGTCCCACCTATGTTGCCACGCCTCAAAGCTACACCCCGGAATCTCCGGCGGTTCTGAGAGCCAGAAGCTGTGATTATGATGCCGCACAGCAGGTAGGATTGAGGCTGCGTGTACTGTCGGAAATGGGGCATCCGACCGATAAAATCGAGATGATTGTAATGGGCGGTACCTTTTTATCGTATCCTGCCGAATACCAGTATAAATTCATCAAGGATTGTTACGATGCGTTGAACGGAGTAATTTCCGCTAACCTGAAAGAAGCGCAAAAATTGAATGAAACTGCCCGGCATCGTTGTGTTGGTTTATGTATCGAAACGCGGCCGGATTGGTGCCGTGAGGAAGATATTTACCGCATGATTGAGTTCGGCGCCACCCGCGTGGAATTAGGAGTACAAACGCTCGATGATAAAATCTATGAAACCGTTAAACGCGGCCACGGCGTCGAAGATGTGAGGAAAGCCACCCGCATGTTGAAAGAAGTGGGCTTGAAAGTGCATTATCACTGGATGCCGGGACTTCCCGGTTCAATACCGCAACATGACCTCGAGTTGTCAAGAATGATGTTCGAAGATGAAATGTTTAAACCTGACGGGCTTAAATTATACCCCACCATGGTTGTTGAAAATACCGTACTCTATGAATGGTACAGGACAGGCATCTATCAACCCTATGAAAATGAAGTGATGATAAACCTGCTGGCTGATATCAAGGCACTGGTTCCCAAGTATGTCAGGATTTCACGCGTGCTCCGCGATATTCCTGCCAAATATATCGTCGCCGGCTTAAAAGACTCACTGCGTGAACCGTTGAAACTTGTCATGGAAGAGAGGGGACTGAACTGCAAATGCATTCGCTGCCGGGAATATGGACACAAGGCACGGGCGGGGCTTCCTGTCGGGAGGCCTGTCCTTGACAGAATAGATTATAAGGCTTCAGGTGGACACGAGATTTTCCTGTCTTTTGAAGACGAATTTATGACGCTCTTTGGATTACTCAGGCTAAGGATTCAAAAAAATCCTGCTATAAATCCCGGATTTAATGGTGATACGGCGCTTGTAAGAGAGTTGCATGTTTACGGGCCTGAAGTAGCGCTTGGCAATAAGGATATCGAAGCTATACAGCATAAAGGAATGGGCAGGGCTTTACTGGCGGAAGCAGAACATATCGCACTTGGAGAGTTCGGCATAAACCGCCTGGCTATTTTAAGCGGGGTAGGAGCGAGAGAATATTATCGCAACGAAGGCTATAAGCTGGAAAACGGCTACATGGTTAAAGAATTACAAACTGAGCAGTGACGGTTATTGGTCCTCTTCACTGCTCCAGTTCATCATGATTTGTTTAATGCGCTGTGCCAGTTTGGGACTCTGGCGCAGGCGTTCGATGAAAACCGGACAGCCTTCCAGCATTGATTGCTGAGCCGAATAAGCCATGCTGGAAATCAGGTTGTTTACTTCCGGGTTGTCTTTTGCCGAAGCATCGAAGCCGGGGGTATTCTCCATCTGTCTGCGGATATCCTCTGTGGTAAACTTCATCGGGATCAGGCAGGTTTTATACCAGGGACATTCCTTGCATTGAACAATCCCGTATGCTTCATCTAAAATATCGCCCATTTACTTATCTCCATCGGTGGTGGTATACCAGATTATCCCTCACTATAACATGCTATCGATTTTAGCTTTTAAAGCGGACTCCGATTGCGCGCCGATGACTGTATCGACCGCTTTTCCGTTCTTGAAGAATATCAGGGTTGGAATAGACATAACATTGAACCTGGCGGCAGTTTTTTGATTATCGTCTACGTTCATCTTGCAGAACTTGAATTTACCGGCATATTGGCCAGCCAGCTTATCGATAACCGGACCGACCATGCGGCAGGGACCGCACCAGGGCGCCCATAAGTCCAAAAGTACCGGCTGGGTGGATTTTAAAACCTCTGCTTCAAAACTCTGGTCGTTAATTTCATGTACCATATGTCATCTCCCTT
>JAAYNN010000083.1 GCA_012520835.1 Dehalococcoidales bacterium | reverse complement strand
TGTGTCAGATTCCCCATATCGGTTACATAATTGCCATGCTTTACCGGAATGCCGTAGGTCTTGGCAAGCCCGCAATATCTGGCATTGACTGCCGTCCATGATACACCCAGGGTAACATTTTTTACCGGAGCATCATTTTCTTTAACGGATTCAATCAGGTCATCTATCAATTTCATTATATGATTCCTTTTGCAGCTAGTCCTTTACCTTATAATAAGCACCGTAAAGGCAGGCTTTGCAGTAGGGTTTACCGTCTTTAAATACGGCTCTGCCGTCCATGACGCGTTCGCTGCATACAGAGCACTCCGCTTTTTCTATAGGCGGACCCGGTAAATCACATTCAGGTATATCTACTTCCACTTTTTGTATTCGCAACATTTCTTCGTCCGGTGTTTCCGAAACAATTTTTAAAACTTCATCTATAGTCAAATTCTTATCGAAGTCCCTGGTGGTAGTAACGCGATAGGCTTCTCCCGTGGATAATTTGATAAAAGTCGCAGCGAATCTCCCGTAATCGATATACTTCAACGAACGTTTGCCTAGGGTGCAGCCGGTTACGCCCTGTACGGCGTCGGTCATGCAGCGGGCGGTTTCCACATACACTAATAAATCCTTATTTTTTTTCTCATAAGGGTTAAATCCGAGTTTGCGCATCGCTGCCAGAGCGGATTTGGTGCCCATGGCGATACCAACACAAATATGCCCGTGGAATTCTTCGGTTTTCCGTGCGAAATAATAAAAATCCTCGATTTCTTTGGCGCTGACTGTCATTAGCTAAAAACCCCTTTCATTAATATTTTAATAAATAATATTCAGTAATAGTGTCCAATCAAATGTTAATCACGTTTAAAATACCATTCTTCAGACACTACAATCGAATAACACTTTTAAAATTTGTTTAACCGATTGGGACGCAAACCTTGCGGTTTATTCCCGAATCCAATTGTAATACTTTTACTTTTATTCCGTAAATATTATACAGGTTTTCTTCCGTAACTACTTCATCGGGAGTTCCAAAAGCCAGTAATCTGCCCTTGTTCATAATGGCTACTTTATTGGATACTAAAAATACATGGTCGGGAAAATGGGAAGTCATTATAGACGGCATTCCGTTTTTGGTTATTTCCTTAAGTATGCTTAAAAAGCGGTTTTGATTTCCAAAGTCCAGGTGAGAAGTCGGCTCGTCCAAAAGCAATATCGATGATTTTTGCGCCAGTACGCGGGCAAACATCACCATCTGTCTTTCTCCGCCGCTGATATTGGTATAAGGCCTTTCTCTCAAATGGTAAATATTCAACTGGCGCAGTGCTTCGCGGCAAATTTCGATGTCTTCCTCGGATGGGGTGGACATTAATCCGACATAAGCGGTTCTTCCCATGAGGACAGCATCCAGAACGGAGTAGGGGAAAGTCGGGGTATGCAGTTGTGGTATATAACCGATATTTTTAGCGATTTCATGGCGCTTCATCTGGCTGATGTTATGATTATCGACTATTATTTCGCCACCTGTAATCGTCAGCAGGTTAGCTATACATTTCAATAAGGTAGTTTTACCGCAGCCGTTGGGGCCAAGTATGCATAAATTATCACCGTCAGACAGGTTGAAGCTGATTTCATTGAATACATCTTCTTTGTTGCCGAAATACCTGAAAGCGGCATTTTTGACTTCCAGTTTTATACCCATCCCTGTTTCCCCTTTCTTATTAAATAAAGGAAGAACGGAACTCCGACAATAGCGGTCAGTATGCCTATCGGAATTTCAACTGATAGAGCAGTTCGGCAGATGTTATCAATAATTAACAGATATATTCCACCGAGCAGGGCAGCAACCGGCAGCAGCTTTTTATTGCACGGACCGACCAGCATCCTGCCGATATGCGGCATGACCAGACCCACCCAGCCAATCATTCCGCTGATCGAAACCGCCGCAGCGGTTATCAAACTGGCACATACAATTATTATTGCTCTCAACTGACCGGTATTTACACCCAGCGCTTTTGCCTCTTCCTCTCCCATCGATAATACATTGATGCGCCAGCGAATGAGCATTAAAACCGTTATGCCTGTCAGGATGATGGCAATTACCGGCATCAGGTCTTTCATATAAATAGAATTCAGGCTTCCCATCAGCCAGAAGACAATTTCCGGCAGTTCATCCTCGGGGTCTGCTACATATTGCATCAGTGAAGTCAGAGCGGAAAATAGAGCGCCGATGGCCATGCCTGCCAAAACCAGTGTCAGCGTTGGGTTGCCCCTGACGCGGCTGCTTATCAACCATGAGGTGCCTACGGCTAATAGTGCAATCGCGAAAGCGGTAATCTGAATTACTGCCTGATTTCCTGAAATGACGATTGCCAGGGCAGCCCCAAAGCCGGCACCCGAGGTGACACCGAGGATTTGCGGGGAAACCAGCGGATTGCGGAATAATCCCTGAAAGGATGCGCCGGCAGTTGCCAATGCCGCACCAATCAGTATAGCGGCCAGGATACGCGGAAGCCTGATCTCGAATATAACGGTCTCCATGATATCCGGCCATGTTGGCGTAATCGGAAATATTTTGGATAGGAATATCTGTATTACCTGGGCTGGGGAAATGCCGTATCTCCCCAACCCGAAGGAAATGATAAAAAATAATATCAGCAATATAAAAAGTGATAGTGTTATTGTCGGCGTCTTTTTCCAGAAAGAAACCGGATTTTTAGTACTCTCTAGGCATTTTGTAT
>JAAYNN010000082.1 GCA_012520835.1 Dehalococcoidales bacterium | reverse complement strand
TCAATTTCAATGCCAGAGAGATGCAAAAAATAAGAATCAGCCAGAGCTATCTGTTCACTGCCGCCGAGATTGCTTACTTATGCGGAGCGAAAAGCGTCGTTTTCCATCCGGGGTATTACATGGGTGATTCTTCGGAAAAGGCGTATCAAACAGTGAAAACGGCGCTATCGGAAGTGCTGGAGAAAATGGATGAGAAAGGCATCGATATTACCTTAAGGCCTGAGGTGAGCGGCAAGAGCAGCCAGTTCGGCACCATAGGCGAGATTGTCGGCCTGTGCTCCGAACTGAAAAATACGCTGCCGTGTGTCGATTTCGCCCACTGGCACGCCCGCACCGGCGCCTACAATTCGTATGCCGAATTTGCTTCCGTGCTGGATGAGATATCGGATACGCTTGGAAAAGCATCCCTGCAAAACATGCATATCCATGTTTCCGGCATCGAATATACGGCTAAGGGAGAGAAAAGGCATCTGCCATTCTCAGAGGCAGATATGCAGTACATGGAACTGCTAAAGGTGTTGAAAGATTATAATGTCAGCGGAACGCTGATTTGCGAAAGCCCCATTATGGAAGAGGATGCTTTACTGCTAAAACACAGCTTCGATGCTCTCCCGTGACCGAATCCGCCAGTGTTATAATTAATTGCCTGTTTATACATCTTTATTTATGTATACAACTTTTTCTGTTATAATATTATTGTTAAAATGCCAACACATGAGATATTCTGTTACTTCTTTACTCCCATAAAATCGTGCGGATATCTTTACTATACTTTTCGAGGTAAATAATGAAAATAAACTGGAAGCGTACCGTAATAATTTATGCAGTTATAATTTTAATCGCTGTACTGTTTTCCACATTCATACTGCCGGGCGACCCGAAGCCGGAAGAAAAATCCTTGAGCGATGTTATATTGATGTCGCAGCAAGGCCAGATAGCCAGCATCGTAATAAATGATAATCAGTTGACTGTCACCGATAACAGCAATAAAAAATATGTAACATATAAAGAACTCAACGTCAGCATCTATGAAATTGAAGGCTTTGTTCTGACAGATGTAAAAGTGACCGTCGAGCGCGGCGGTATAAACTGGGGCAGCCTATTGTTAAGCTTTTTACCCCTGCTGATATTCGGAGCGCTGATATTCTTCCTCTTCAGCCAGGCCAGGGGCGCCAATAATCAGGCCATGAACTTCGGACGTTCCAGGGCCAGGATGCTGACTGCCAGCACTCCGACCGTAACCTTCGATGATGTGGCCGGTGTCGATGAAGCCAAGCAGGAACTGCGCGAAGTAGTCGATTTTCTGAAGATGCGCGAAAAATTCCAGGCGCTGGGAGCGCGCATCCCCAAGGGCATCCTGCTGGTCGGCCCCCCGGGAACCGGTAAAACCCTGATGGCAAAAGCCATCGCCGGGGAAGCCGGTGTACCCTTCTTTTCCATTAGCGGAAGCGAATTCGTGGAAATGTTCGTCGGCGTCGGCGCTTCAAGAGTAAGAGACCTTTTCAACCAGGGGAAACGCAATGCCCCCTGCATTATCTTTATCGATGAAATCGATGCCGTCGGCCGCCAGCGCGGAGCCGGTATGGGCGGCGGGCATGACGAAAGAGAACAGACCTTAAACCAGATACTGGTGGAAATGGACGGATTCGATACCAATACCAGCGTTATCGTTATTGCCGCCACCAACCGTCCCGATATCCTGGATGAAGCCCTGCTCAGACCTGGACGTTTCGACCGCAGAATTATGCTCGACCGCCCCGATATCCTCGGCAGAAAAGCTATACTGAAAATACACAGCAAGGGCAAACCGCTTGAGGACACCGCCGATCTGGAATCGCTGGCAAAACAAACCGTCGGATTTTCCGGTGCCGACCTTGCCAATCTGGTTAACGAAGCAGCCATTCTGGCTGTCAGTCGCGGCAAGAAATCCATCGGCATGGCTGAACTCGAGGAATCCATCGACAGAGTCATTGCCGGACCGGAGAGAAAAAGCCGAAAAATCAGCCCCAAGGAAAAAGAAGTTACCGCCTACCACGAGGCCGGGCATGCACTGGTTGCCAGAATGTCTCCCAATGCCGACCCGGTTCATAAAATCTCCATCGTAGCTAGGGGAATGAGCCTCGGTCATACCAGACAACTGCCGACCGAAGACCGTTACCTGTTAACGCGTTCACAGTTCAAGGATATGCTGGCTACTTTGCTTGGCGGCCGTATCGCTGAAGAAATTGTCTTCGGAGAAATCAGCACCGGCGCGGCAAATGATATCTGGCGCGCTACCGACCTGGCGCATAAAATGGTCACCGATTACGGCATGAGCGATAAGCTGGGTGCGCGCACCTTCGGCAACAAGCAGGAAATGGTCTTCCTCGGGCGTGAGATTGCCGAACAGCGGGATTACGGAGATGAAATCGCCAATCTTATCGACGAGGAAGTGCATAATATCATTCAGACTGCCTATAAAACCGCCAAAGATATACTATTAAAAAACAGGGACAGGCTGACGCACATCGCCCAGGTATTGATGGACAAGGAAACCATCGAACCGGATGAATTGGAAAAATTGTTTACGGAACCAATAGATAAATTGGAAACGGAGACAAAAAAGAAACCAGCAGCTGCCAAAAAGGCGGCAGGTACCGTTCCCACCGCTCCGGCTGTAAAACAACCCAAAAAGAGAATGCCTGATTTGATTAAACAGCCCAAACAGGCACCGGGCACAGCATAAATAAAATATTGAAAGAGGTGTCGTACTAAACATGGTAGAAATCACTAAAAACGTCATACCTATTGAAGATATCATAAACAGCGTGCGGAACGATGCCAGCGGCGGCATTATCGCCTATATAGGATTAATACGGGATAACTCCAACGAGAAAAAGGTTGCTTCAGTCGAATACGGGGATACCGATGGCAAAGCCAAAGCCAAGCTGGAAAAAATCGTTAAAGAGGTCAGGGAAAAGTGGCCGGTAAACGATATGGCGATGGTTCATCGGGTCGGCAAATTGAATGTCGGCGATAACAACCTGGTAATCGCCGTATCCACCGGACACCGCCAGGAAGGTTTCGCCGCCTGCCAGTATGCCATCGACAAGTTCAAGGAGCACCTCCCTACTACCAAGAAGGAAACATATACCGACGGCACCTGCCTCGATCATAAACCGGAGAAGTAATAATACAACTGGGATATCGATTCGCATCGCCCGTTCTGAAAAAGGACGGGCGATTTTTATAATAGCAGTGAACAACCAGAGTATCTTTGTAAATCTAGACCAATGCCGCTTGTAGCGGAAACTAATTGTCATGCTGAGTTCGTGAGGGGCGAACGAAGTCCCGATAAATCGGGATCGAACCATAACGGCGCCAATTAGCAGTATGTTTTCTTCCGTTCGTTTTACCCTTCGACACGCTCAGGGCGAACGGAATATCAATGAAACCATTCGTAGTGAGGTAATAACCAATGCCGCTCGTGGCGGAAACTAATTGTCATGCTGAGTTCGTGATGGCCGGAACTCAACATCCGGGAGGGGGAATGACGGGGGTGGTATTTACTTATTGACAGCTAGCCTTATTTGCTGCGCTTGACCACAAAATCGGCCAAAGCCATTAAAGCCTGGCGATTCTTGTTATCCGGTATTGTGTCCAGATTGCGACGCGCTTTTTCGCTGTACTCCGTAGCCTTGCTATAGCAATCTTCAATTATATCGGATTTCTTGAGCAAATCGATGGC
>JAAYNN010000081.1 GCA_012520835.1 Dehalococcoidales bacterium | reverse complement strand
TATCGAGGGGTGTTGAGTTCCGTAGTTCGGAACGAAATCCAGACAGGTCGGGATCGAACCATAACGGCGACGATTAGCAAATATGTTTTCTTCCGTTCATTTGACCCTTCGACACGCTCAGGGCGAACGGAAATCTCTTTTCTATTTGGTGCCGTATCTACCTGATGCCGTAACTCAATATCTGGGGTGGGGTAATGAAGCCGCTCATAGTGAGCTTGTCGAACTAAGCGGCGTCCGACAAAAAGCCTGTTTTCTTATCCAATCGTTAAAATGACCTCTCCAGCCCCCACATGTTATAATTAAGTGCACTTATGGACATACTTTCTGCACTAAACCCCGAACAAAGAAAAGCCGTCGAAGCCATTAACGGACCTGTGCTTATCATTGCCGGGCCCGGCAGCGGCAAGACGCGTGTAATCACTCATCGCATTGCTTATCTGGTTCGCGTTTGCGGCGTCAGCCCGCACCGCATCATGGCGGTAACTTTTACCAACAAGGCTGCCAAAGAGATGGTTACGCGCCTGAATAATCTTGTCAGCGCCTCGGTAAAAAGCCTCACCATCGGCACCTTTCATGCTATCTGCGTACGCATACTACGGCAGGATGGCGCGGTTATCGGTGTCGAAAAGGATTTCGTTATTTACGATAATGACGATCAGCTCAGCCTGATAAAAAAATGTTTCGAGTCTTTGAATCTTGACCCGAAACAGTATTCGGCTTCGACCGTTCTATCGCATATCAGCAATGCCAAGAGCCGCATGTTGACTCCCGACATATATATACAGCAGGGCGGCAGCTATTTTGAGGAGGTGGTGGGACGGGTATACGAAAAATATCAGCAGATGCTGGAAAAGAGCAATGCACTCGATTTTGATGACCTTTTAATGAAAACGGTGAAGCTCTTTAAAAAACATCCCGATGTTCTGGAAAAGTACCGCAGCCGCTATCTGCATATCATGGTGGATGAATTCCAGGATACCAACCAAGTGCAGTATCAAATGGTGAAACTGCTGGCCGGCGGGTACCGCAATATCTGCGTGGTGGGCGACCCCGACCAGTCGATATACTCGTGGCGCTCGGCGGATGTGCGCAATATACTAGATTTCGAAAAGGATTTCCCCGATGCAAAGGTGGTGATGCTGAAGCAGAATTACCGCTCTACAAAAAACATTCTGGCAACCGCTTCATCGGTAATCTCTGCCAATAGCCAGCGCAAGAAAACGGAACTATGGACGGATAACGAGCCGGGTGACAAAATTGAGGTTATCGAAACATTTACCCAGCAGGAAGAGGCTCAATTTGTGGTCAGGGAAGTCGAGAGGCTTTTAAGGACAGGAGAAGCAAAACTCTCGGATTGTGCGGTAATGTATCGCACCAATGCCCAGTCCCGCGCTTTGGAAGAAGCCTTTATCCGCTATGGCACGCCCTATAAACTGGTTGCCGGCACACGCTTCTATGAAAGGCGTGAAATCAAGGATATCATTGCCTATCTGAAACTGATTCACAATCCGCGCGATACGGTCAGCCTGTTAAGAATAATCAATATTCCGCAGCGCGGCATCGGCGACCGAACTGTCAGCCTGCTGACCGAATGGGCTTCATCGATGAACACTTTGCAGTATCAGGCTTTAAAATCTCTGGCAACATCACAGGATTTTTCAAATACACCTTTCAACGCCCGCAGCGCGCGCCTGCTGATCGAATTTTATAATATGATTGATGAACTGAATAGTCTGAGCTATGAATTAAAACCCGATGAGCTTTTCGACCGGTTAATAGAAAAAACCGGGTATAAAGCTTACATAAAAAGCCTGACCGATGAAGAGGACAGGTGGGACAACGTAATGGAACTGCGTTCGGTAGCCAAACAGTATGCAGATTTCGAACCGGTAGAAGCGCTTTCGGCTTTTTTGGAAGGTGTCACGCTGGTTTCGGATGTCGACGGGCTGGATGATGTTGTCGATGCGGTAACGCTGATAACGCTGCATCAGGCCAAAGGGCTGGAATACCCGGTGGTATTTATCGTGGGGATGGAAGAAGGAATCCTGCCTCATATCCGCTCCTTCGACGACCCTGCTCAAATGGAAGAGGAACGCCGACTGTGCTATGTTGGCATCACACGTGCAAAGAAAAAGGTGTATCTGGTGAGGGCTTTCCGTAGAAACCTAATGGGTTCGAGTACGGTAAACAATCCCTCGCGTTTTTTAAAGGATATCCCGGCCAGCCTGGTAAAAAACAGCGGCAACAGCTTCGGGCAGAATCAGTACCATGAAGAAAGACCGCTAAAAAGCGATATGTATGCCTGGGAAAGAAATATTCCCGCACCTATTGCTGCACCTGCTGGTGATTTGCCAAATTTGAAAGCCGGCGATAGGGTAAAACATGCCCAGTTCGGGCGGGGTATGGTTATCAGTTGCAAACCGGTAAAAAATGACAGCGAGATAGTAGTCGCTTTCCCTGATTTAGGT
>JAAYNN010000080.1 GCA_012520835.1 Dehalococcoidales bacterium | reverse complement strand
AATTCAGCATGACAAATAGGAATTTCGTTGTGCGGAGTATCCACACAATTGTCATTCTGAGGCGAAGCCGAAGAATCTAAGGCTTATCGAATGGCATTTAGATGCTTCGCTGCGCTCAGCATGACAATACAATTTAACTGTCATCCTGAAGCCCCGACCTGTCGGGAAAGGGTTAAAGAACAGAGATAAACCAGATTGATAAATATAACATCCCGTGGGTAATGGAGTCTTTAAACCATTTCCCTCAACCCCGGCACTTTATCCATTAACTCTTCAACTTCAACATGCTCTCCATCCATATCGAAAGCCCTGATGCCGGACTCCTGAACTACGACAACGAATAGCGGTTTCTTGCTACCGAAAGATGAAATCATCTTCTTTTTTGAAAAACAATGAATGTTAACCTGAACAATTGGTATTAGCGTCATTCCGCATACTTTAACCGGAGTATCGGCAATTATTTTTTCTTTTTCCATCTTTGAGCCATCATTATACGAATTGTCTTGAACACCGCACCTGAAAACAAAAACCTCATTAAGGGCGCTACAAATCTGACAGGAAGGAAACGTAAAGTGCCGTCCGCATAACCCTGCAGAACACTTTTGCCTTCGAATGATGCGTTGAAGTTGATATTACAGTTTTCAGAGGAATAAAAGGCAAGTACAGGATAGACGGCGGCACACAGATAACCCGTATCGGCAGGATCATCGAACCCCGCCGTCATATCCACATCTATCTTCCTGATGCTAAAAAGCCCTGAAATATCAATTATGAGCCGTTTAACCTGCTTGACTAACCCTTTAACAGGCAGCTGCTTTGATAATCCGAAAGAAAAATGCCTTTTCTTCTTTTTATCAACCTTTTTTTCAGGTTGCTTCAATTCCTTTTTAACAAGCCCGAACAGCCATCCGAAATACATGTTAAAACGGCTTGTTTCATAGCGCTCAAAACGAAATAGTATATCAACAGGTATGCAAAGAAAAATGATAATCAGGGCAACCAGGCCGGCAAGCGCAATAAGCACCCACAATTATATTTCCTTCTTTTCCTCTTTCTTTTCTTCCCTGACATCAACTATCTTTTCAATAACTTTGGGCGCCATATCAGTTATTTTATCAATAGCACCGGAAACGCTGCTCGTCACCCGTTCAAGCTTGACGCCTTCGCTGCTCGCCACAATTACTGCCACAGGCTTTATACCTGCTCCGCCTCCGCTGGCGGCACCCGACATTTCTCCCTTTTGCTTGTTAGTGCTGATACCCGAATTGAAGCCGGCCCCGAAACCGAATCCAACACTGATTAAAGGAATCAAAGTGTTATCACCGACAACTATCGGGTCTCCGACCAGTGTCCTGGTATTTACCAGCCTCTCGATTTCAGTCATGGTTGTTTTTACCAAACGCTCTAAATCTTCCATAATTTATCCTCCTTGTAATTTTTTATTCAGGAATCTACCAATATAAGTATAACCCATATTAACATTATGATGTCAATATATCCCTGAATTTGTTTTGTATGTAAAATTTATGTTAACAGTATTCACATCATTTTTATCTTAATATCTAAAACCAATATTACAATGGTATAATTCAATAATACCGACAAGGATAGGATAGAATGTTTTTGCCAACCACGCGCGATGAAATGAATAGCCTCAAGTGGGACATGCTCGATGTTATTCTGGTAACCGGAGACAGCTATATCGACAGTCCGTTTATAGGCATTGCCGTAATCGGCAAAGTACTGGCAGATGCAGGCTATCGCGTCGGAGTAATCGCCCAACCTGATATTCATTCCGAAAAAGACATTATCAGGCTGGGTGAGCCGCATTTATTTTGGGGAGTCTCCGGCGGCAGCATCGATTCCATGATTGCCAATTATACATCTCTAAAGAAAAGACGAAAGAGCGATGATTACACCCCGGGCGGAATCAACAACAGGCGTCCCGACCGCGCAGCCATCGTCTATACCAACCTTATCAAGCAGTATTTTAAAAGCAGCAAGCCAATTCTGCTGGGCGGTATCGAAGCCAGTCTGCGCCGCATTTCCCATTATGACTACTGGTCGGATAGCATTCGTTCTTCTATCCTCTTCGATGCGAAAGCGGATTACCTGCTCTATGGCATGGCTGATAAATCAGTTATACAGTTTGCCGATGCCATAAAAAACGGAGAGGATGCAGGGAAAATCAGGGGGCTGTGCTATATCGCAGGCAAAGAGGATAATATCCCCGCAGACTATCTCGAACTGCCATCCTTCGATGCTGTTAAGACCGATAACAAAGCCTTTAGCGAAATGTTCCATACTTTCTACAGGAATAGTGATGCCCTGACTGCTAAAGGACTTTATCAGAAACACGGGACGCGCTTTTTGATTCATAATCCTCCGGCTTTGCCGCTTACTCAACCGGAGCTGGATGCGGTCTACGCACACGATTTCGAACGTGCACAACATCCCTATTATGAACGGCAGGGAAAGGTAAAAGCACTGGAAACCATCAAGTTCTCCATATCCACCCACCGCGGCTGCTACGGCGAATGCAACTTCTGCGCAATTACGGTGCATGAAGGACGTACGGTACAGTGGCGCAGCCGAAAATCAATCCTTGCCGAAGCGGAGAAAATCACTTCTCTGCCTGACTTTAAGGGGTATATCGTCGATGTCGGCGGGCCGACCGCCAATATGTACGGCTACGAATGCAGTAAAAAACTTAAAAGCGGAAGCTGCCCGGATAAACGCTGCCTGCATCCGCGGATATGCCCGTCACTGAAAACAAATCACCATCAGCAAATCGAATTGTTAAGAAAAATCAGCCGCATACCCGGCGTGAAAAAAGTATTTGTAGCCTCCGGAATTCGTTATGACCTGCTATTAAACGATCAGGAATACGGCAAGCATTATCTGGAGGAGTTGGTTAAACATCATATTTCCGGACAGATGAAAATCGCCCCCGAACACAGCGAAGATAGCGTACTGCAAAGGATGGGGAAGCCCGGTAAAGCCTTTCTTTTGCAATTCAGGGAATTATTCGAGGATATCAATCGCAGGGCAAAAAAAGAGCAGTTCCTGACATATTATTTAATCGCCGCCCACCCCGGCTGCACGCTTAATGACATGAAAAGTTTAAAGAGATTTGCCGGACGTGAGCTTAAAATGAATCCGGAGCAGGTGCAGATATTCTGCCCGGCTCCATCCACATATTCTGCACTGATGTACTATACCGAAACCGACCCCTTTACCGGCAAAAAGATATTTGTGGAAAAAGAACCGCGACGGAAAGAACAACAAAAGAATGCGGTAATAACAAAAAACAGAACCGACAGTACGAATAAATCGAGGAAAAGAAAATAATGCGGATTTTTCTTTGCATTACCGATATTACAGTGATATAATAATTCGCAGATAAATAACACCTTTAAGGCTAGTCCAGAGAGGCTGGCAAGGGTAATATGGATGTGCGTGGGCTTACCTCTTGCTGGCAAAGTAACAGTGAGAGGTTTTTTTATGGCTAAAAAAGTAATAATGAACGAAGCTGACATCAAGCGCACGCTGGCACGTATTGCCCATGAAATTGTAGAGCGCAACAAGTCCACAGATAATATCATCCTGGTCGGCATGCGTACACGCGGTGTTCCCCTTTCCAACCGACTGGCCGCCGAAATCGCATCCTTCAAAGGAACAAAAATACCGGTCGGAATACTCGATTTCAGCCTCTACCGCGATGACATCTCATCACGCGATATCCCTCTGGTAATTAAAAGTACCGATATCCCTTCCAGCGTAGAGGAAAAGGTCATAGTTTTAGTAGATGATGTCCTGTACACCGGGCGCAGCGCACGCGCTGCACTCGATGCCATTATCGACCTCGGGCGTCCGCTTTCCATCCAGTTAGCGGTACTGGTTGACCGCGGACATCGTGAGCTGCCGATACGCGCCGATTATGTAGGCAAGAATATTCCCAGTTCCAGGGCTGAAGAAATACAGGTTCGTCTTGTGGAAACTGACGGAATCGATGAAGTAGCGATTATCCCCAAACCCGAAAGGGAGGGTTAACCATGGAAGCAGTAAAACAATATAAAGAAACCGACATGCAGGCTGAAAATCCGCAGCTGGAACAAAAGGTATGGAATCACAGGCATATACTCGACCTCGATGATTTTACGCCGGCGGAAATCGACCTCGTTATGCAAACTACGGATGCCATGCATGAGATTCTGTCGCGCCCGATAAAAAAGGTACCTACGCTGCGTGGAAAAACGGTGGTTACCCTTTTCTACGAAGCCAGCACCCGCACGCGCTCGTCTTTTGAACTGGCAGCCAAGAACCTGAGCGCCGATATCAGCAACCTGACGGTTTCCTCTTCCAGCGTCACCAAGGGCGAGAGCCTGATAGATACGCTGGAAACCATGGAAGCGCTCGGCGCCGACATCGTGGTAATGAGACACCCCTGTTCGGGAGCACCCAATCTGGCATCGAAACACGTTAAATCAAGTATCATCAATGCCGGTGACGGCTGGCATGCTCACCCGACACAGGCGCTGCTGGATATGTATACAATGCTGAAGTATAAAAATAGTATAAAAAACCTTAAGGTTACGATTATCGGCGATATCATACACAGCCGTGTCGCTCACTCAAATATCTGGAGCCTGACTAAAATGGGAGCCGATGTCACCATCTGCGGGCCCTCCACCCTGATTCCCAAAGGGATGGATAATCCGCAGCCATATTTTCCAAAGGTAAAGGTTACGACAGATATTGATAAAGCCATTAAAGGTGCCGACGTGGTGATGGGGCTGAGACTGCAACTCGAGAGGCAGCAAAGCGGGCTGTTACCCAGCATAAGGGAATACGCCAAGCTATACCAGATAACTGAAGAGCGGTTATCGAAAGCCGATAAGAATGTAATCGTAATGCATCCCGGGCCGGTGAATGAAGATATAGAGATTGCATCGTCAGTCGTTCATGGGGAAAAATCAGTGATTACCGAGCAGGTTACCAACGGAGTCGCCGTGCGCATGGCGTTGTTCTATCTGTTAGCCGGAGGCAGCCGCAATGAATAAATCGATGCTTATCAAAAACGGCCGTATTATCGACCCGTCGCAAGGTCTGGATATGACCGGCGATTTGCTGGTAAGCGGCGGCAAAATAAAATCAGTTGCAGAGATCATCAAAGAAATACCTGCTGATTGCAGCATATTGGATGCCAGGCATATGGTCGTTTGCCCCGGGTTTATCGATTTCCACTGCCATTTAAGGCAGCCGGGATTCGAGGAAAAAGAAACCATCGCAACGGGAAGCAGGGCTGCGGCAGCGGGAGGGTTTACCACAATCTGCTGCATGCCCAATACCAGCCCGGCACTCGATAATAAAGCTACTATTGATTATATCAAGGCTGCATCTGCCGCCGATGCCTGCATCCGAGTTCTGCCAATCGGTTGTATAACCAGAGGAAGAGCAGGAAAAGAACTGGCAGATATGGGCGAACTGGCTGAAGCCGGAGTGGTGGCATTCAGCGATGACGGCTCTACCATTGCGGATTCACGCATCATGAAACAGGCTCTCGAATACAGCCTGATTTTCGGTCTGCCCATTAGCGACCACTGTGAAGATGCCATGCTTTCGGAAGGCGGGCAAATCAACGAGGGTATAATCGCCACCAGGTTGGGGCTGAGGGGAATCCCCAATGCTGCCGAAGAAAATATAATTGCCAGAAACATCGCTCTGGCTAAACTGACCGGAGCCAGGATCCATATCTGTCACATCAGCACGCACGGTTCGGTAGAGCTTATTCGCCTTGCCAAAAAGGATGGCGTTAAAATTACCGCCGAAGTAACACCTCATCACCTTACCATGGACGAGGAAATGGTGCTCGGTTACGACACCAACGCCAAGGTCAATCCCCCGCTGCGTACCCGAAAGGATATCGATGCACTGATTAAGGGGCTTAAAGACGGTACTATCGACATCATTGCCACCGATCACGCCCCGCATACCGCCAATGAAAAGTTATGCGAATTTTCTAAGGCGCCCTTTGGCATCAGCGGTTTCGAAACCGCATTCGGCAGCCTGATGAAACTGGTTCACAACGGAGATATCGAACTCAATCTGCTGATATCAAAAATGACCGCCGCTCCGGCAAAAATCATCGGCAACAGGTTCGGCACACTGGGCACTCTTAAAGTTGAAGCGCCTGCCGATATTACGGTTTTTAATCCCGATGAGGAATGGACGGTAGATACAGATAAGTTTTATTCCAAAGGTAAAAATACCCCCCTCAACGGTGTTGAATTGAAGGGTAAAATTTTAGCTACGATATACAACGGAAAAGCCGTTTATAAAGACAATTCGCTGAAACCGGGAGATAAAGCGTGAACAAGAAAGCTATTCTGGTACTGGAAGACGGTTCGGTTTTCGAGGGATATTCTTTCGGAGCCGGGATTGAAACCTGCGGAGAAGTCGTATTCAATACCAGCATGTTCGGTTACCAGGAAATATTGACCGACCCTTCCTATGCCGGACAGATAGTTATGCCTACCTATCCCATGATAGGCAATTACGGCATCAATGAGAATGACTTCGAATCGAAACATGTACATGTCAGCGGTTTCATTGTCAGAGAGGAATGCGAACAGCCCAGCCACTACCAGAGCAAAACGACTATCCACAACTATCTGGCGGGAAATGGGGTCGCCGGAATTTACGGAGTAGATACGCGCGCCATTACCAGATTGCTGCGGTCATACGGTGTCATGCGCGGCATTATCACCTGCGAAAAAACGCCGCAACAGGCTCTGGCAGAATTAAAAATGAAGCCTGATTACAACAACACCGATTTCGTTCATAAAGTTTCATGCCCTGCCGCTTACTTATGGCCGTCTGAAAAACCGGCTGATAATAAATATACCATTGCCGTTCTGGACTGCGGCTTGAAATTCAGCATACTCAGAAAGTTGAGTGCTCTGAATTGCAGCTTAAAAGTATTCCCGGGTGATACTCCGGCAAATGAAATACTTAAAATAAACCCAGACGGCGTACTGCTCTCACCGGGGCCTGGTAATCCGGAACTGCTCGACTACATTGTAAATAACGTAAAAATACTGGCGGAAAAGAAGCCGATTATGGGCATCTGCCTCGGCAACCTGTTGATAGGGCGCGCTTTCGGGGCTAAAACCTTCAAATTGAAGTTCGGTCATCGCGGCAGCAATCATCCGGTTAAAGAACTGGCTAACGGCAGAGTGCATATTACGGCGCAGAATCATGGATTTGCCTTAGACCCGGACACTGTTGCCAACGGGCTTGAAATCAGCTTTATTAACCTCAACGACGGCACGGTCGAAGGGGTCAGGCATAAGGAACTGCCGATTTGCGGCATCCAGCATTACTCTGAAGCCTCCCCCGGCCCGCTGGATACGACCTGCCTGTTTGAACAATTTTTAGGCATGATTGATAAGAGCAGATAGGAAGATGATTTTAATATAAAAAGGCAACTGTCGTTCTGGAAGGAGTGTAATGACTGAAAAACCTGAAAAAGTATTGATTATCGGCTCGGGGCCTATCGTTATCGGTCAGGCGGCAGAGTTCGATTACGCCGGTACCCAGGCTTGCAAAGCCATGAGGGAAGAGGGCGTTATCTCTGTTCTCGTTAACTCCAATCCGGCGACCATCATGACCGACGAAGACATTGCCGATATCGTATATATAGAGCCGCTGACTGTAGAAGTTATCAGCCGCATTATTGAAAAGGAAAGACCGGACGGCCTGCTGCCTACCCTGGGAGGTCAAACCGGACTTAACATGGCGGTAGACCTGGCCAATGCCGGCGTGCTGGAAAAATACAATGTCAGGTCTCTGGGTACGCCGATTGAGTCTATACGTAAAGGTGAGGACCGGGAGCTTTTCAAGGAAATGCTTGAAGAAATCGGTGAGCCTGTACCTCCCAGTGCTACCGCAACCAACCTTAAAGAGGCTCATCAGGTAGCGCAGAGGTTGGGATTACCTCTTGTTATCCGCCCTGCTTATACCCTCGGGGGTTCGGGCGGCGGATTTGTCAATACCTGGAAGGAATTTGATGAAGCTGTTTTTACCGGGCTCAACGCCAGCCCCATTCACCAGATACTTTTAGAAAAGTCACTGGTAGGTTGGAAAGAAATCGAGTACGAGGTGATGCGCGACAGCGCTGACAACTGCATCACCGTCTGCAACATGGAAAATATCGACCCGATGGGTGTGCATACCGGCGACAGCATCGTGGTAGCCCCCACTCAGACGCTTACCAGTAAAGAATGCCAGATGTTAAGAACTGCCAGTATGAAAATCATACGCGCGCTGGGAATAGAGGGAGGGTGCAATGTTCAGTACGCCCTCGACCCCAGGAGCAATAAGTACTATGTCATCGAAGTCAATCCACGTGTCAGCCGCAGCTCCGCCCTTGCCAGCAAGGCTACCGGATATCCGATTGCC
This sequence comes from Dehalococcoidales bacterium, assembly GCA_012520835.1. Lineage (GTDB taxonomy): Bacteria > Chloroflexota > Dehalococcoidia > Dehalococcoidales > UBA5627 > UBA5627. Next base: position 13,279 of record JAAYNN010000080.1, on the reverse strand, counting down.
CGCGTGGCGGCAAAAATCGCCATCGGCAAGAGGCTGGATGAAATCCCCAACGCCGTTACCGGAAAAACGATGGCTTCATTCGAGCCCTCCATCGATTATATAGTCGCTAAAATCCCGCGCTGGCCGTTCGATAAATTCGATTCCGGGGATAGGGTTATCGGCACCCAGATGAAAGCCACCGGAGAAGTAATGGCTATCGACCGGTGTTTCGAAGCCGCCATACAAAAAGCGGTGCGCTCACTGGAATTCGGAAAGCGGTCTCTTTTATGGGAAGACCCGAAATGGGAACTGACCGATGATATAAAATCATATCCTTTATATCCCAACGACCTCAGGTTATGGGCTGTTATGGCTGCGCTGCGCCGCGGAAAAACGGTAGAAGAAATTGCAGAATGCACCGGATATGACCCCTGGTTCTTGAAAAAGCTGCAAAATATAATCAACATGGAAAAAAGATTATTATCCGAACCGTTGACCCCGGAACTGCTATGGCAGGCGAAAAGGCTCGGCTTTTCGGATAGTCAAATCGGAACTTTGGCCGACAGGCTAACGGCTCAGGTGAGGCAATTGCGGCATGATTGGGGAATGCACCCCGTATATAAGATGGTCGATACCTGCGCGGCGGAATTCGATGCCGTTACTCCCTATTTCTACAGCAGTTATGAAAAGGAAAACGAGGCAATTACCGAACACCGAAATAAAGCACTGGTTATCGGCAGCGGCCCCATCCGCATCGGACAGGGAATCGAGTTCGATTATTGCAGCGTTCACTCTGCCTGGGCACTGCAAAAAGCCGGTTACCAGAGCATCATGGTAAACTCCAATCCGGAAACGGTCTCCACCGATTTCGACACCAGCGACAGATTATATTTCGAAGCGCTCGATGAAGAAAGTATGCTGGATATCATCGGGAACGAGGGCTATTTAGCTGATTCGAACAGTTCTGATATTACCGAACCCCCCTGCATCGTGCAGTTCGGAGGTCAGACAGCTGTCAATCTGGCTACTCCGTTGACGCGAGACGGGCTGCCGATTATCGGCTCCAGTTCCGAAACCATAGATTTGGCAGAAGACCGCAAAAGATTCGAGCGTTTCTTAAGTGAACTGGGCATTCCTCAGGCTCCCGGCGCTGCCGTAACAACTGTGGAAGAAGCCATTACAGTGGCAGAGCTTATCGGATACCCGGTACTGGTGCGTCCCAGCTATGTCCTGGGAGGCAGAGCTATGGAAATCGTACATAATATTAACGAACTGGCCCGTTTTGTAAAACAGGCTGCCGATTTGGATACCGGCCACCCCATATTAATCGATAAATACCTGCTCGGAAAAGAATGCGAAATTGATGCCATCGGTGATGGCGAGAGTGTTTTTATCCCCGGTGTCATGGAACATATCGAGCGAGCCGGAGTACACAGCGGCGATTCGATGGCTATTTATCCGGCTATCAAGCTGACTAAAACTGAAATCGATACCATTGTAGATTACTCGGTGCGCATCGGGCTTGCCCTCGGCATCAAGGGGCTTATGAACATTCAGTTTGACGTGGTCAAAGATAGCACGGGGAAATCGAAGATATATGTACTGGAAGTCAACCCGCGCGCCAGCCGTACCGTACCGTTTATCTCGAAAGTGACGGGAGTACCCATAGTCGATATCGCTACCAGAGTCATGCTCGGGCAAAGCCTGAAGGAACAGGGTTTCCAGACCGGCCTATATCCCAGAAAAAAATTAGTTGCCATCAAAGCCCCGGTTTTTTCGATGTCGAAATTGCTGGGGGTGGATACTTATCTTGGTCCCGAGATGAAATCGACCGGCGAAGTTATGGGTATCGATACTACCTTCAACGGGGCATTAATTAAAGCCCTTATGGCAGCAGGTTTGATGCTTCCTGAAAAAGGCAGCATGCTTTTCAGTATTGCAGACCGCGATAAGGCGGAAGCTCTCCCTATTATCAGAAATTTTTACGAAGCCGGATTTAAACTATATGCTACCGAGGGCACCTCCGAACTGCTACGCAACGCCGGAATGTCGGTATCTATGATAACCAAGAAGCTGGATGAAGGGCATCCCAACGTAATCGATGTCATCCATGAGGGAACGGTTAACGGAGTGATTAACACCATAACCGGCGGGAGGGTTTCACTGAGAGACGGATTCCATATCCGCCGTGCCGCCGCAGAAAGACGCATCCCCTGCTTCACATCACTGGATACAGCCAGGGCGGTTGCCGAAGTGCTCTTGGGCGGTCAGTATAATTACAACGTATTATCCATGCCGGAATACCGCACCCGTTAAATATTCGATATACAGGAGACGGATATAGACAGGAACATGAACAATAATGCCAGACATTCGATTCGCGACATCATCTCGAATAACGAGATAATGCCCGGCGTATTTCTAATGTGGATTAAAGCTCCGGAGATAGCAGACGCAGCAAAACCCGGTCAATTTATCATGATGCATTGCGGCGGTAAAACATTGCTCCGCAGGCCGATCAGCATCCATCGAACTGATGGAAGCAAACTGGCGGTTTTATACGCTGAATCGGGCGCCGGCACTCAATGGCTTTCAAAGCAAAAAGAGCAGGCCTCTATCGACATCCTGGGGCCGCTGGGGAACGGTTACATGATTAAAAAGGATGCCAAAAATCTGCTGCTTATTGCAGGCGGAATGGGTATTGCGCCTCTGGCGTTTTTAGCTCAATCAGCGATTGCTGAATCGAAAAGAATTACACTGCTTTTGGGTGCGCAAAAAGCAGATACATTATTCCCAGATAGCCTGCTCCTGTCTGATATTAAATGCATTGTGACTACCGATGATGGTTCGGCTGGCATCAAAGGCAGAACAACCGATTTGTTACCTTCTTATCTTGGTGAGGCGGACCAGGTATTTGCCTGCGGTCCTGCCCCCATGTACCGTACAATGTATAAGAATAATCTGCTGAATAATAAACCCTGCCAGGTATCGCTGGAAGTGCGCATGGCTTGCGGCATGGGTGTCTGCTACGGCTGTACCATTAAGACGCAAAACGGATTGAAACAGGTTTGCCATGACGGCCCGGTCTTTGAATTCGACGATGTTTTATGGGATGAACTGGTGGATATTTAGACTTACTATTCCTATTGACTTCGATAACTTAGTTATGTTATCTTTCCGGTAAATCGGTTGAGAGTTTTCATTTGAATATTAAAAAGGGCTGCAATTTATTTAAGACGTCACAGTATTTGCGACACATTATGACGCTGTTCCTCATGACGTTTTTATTTCTGGTACTGTCCCCTGCCGAACACTGCTACGCCAACCCGATAGACCCCGATTTCCCGATAACGTCTTCAGACCCTGCACGTATTATACTTCTTTTCATGTGTCCGATAATCGAAGCCGGATTGATCACGTTTCTATTACGACGCTTTTTTATTAAAACAGGATGGAAAGTTATCACGTTTATATTACTGTTTTTCCTGAATATTGTTACTGTCGTAATAACATGGGGTATCGGGAATCAATTATTGTACTCGGGTGTTCCCAATACGGTTTATTTTGCCGAATTTATCCCCCTTATAGTCGAACCATTAGTACTTCTACTTTATTTCTGGATTCTTTATAAAGCAGGAAAATTAACGGAACGCCTAAAAGCAAACTATATCATCCTTTTAGTTATAGCTTTTAATATTCTAACATTCCTTCTCGGCTTAATCTTCTTCCAGTATTGGCCGACGCCGTATAACCTGGTGGAATATTAATCTTTTCACCAACCGCTTTTATCGAGATTTATATCCTGTTAGCTTACTTTATCAGCAAGAAATTTAACGATTCTATCGACGTATTCTTCAGGATAAGTCATATATGACTGGCTGTGTTTCGCCCCGTCGGCTATCCAGATTTCATCCAGCGGATTATTGGAAGCAGCAAACAAATCGTAGGCATCCTGAGGCGGTACCGATGTATCCGCCGAACCGTTGATAAAAAATATCGGGCAATTGATATAAGGAACCTTGTCGATGGCGCTCTCTTTATCCAGTCCGAAAAAGAGCCACCCCATTACCACTGCCCCCGGCTCGAAAACGGCAAAAGCGCTGCATTTTTCAGACATTACCCTTTTCGCCATCAGCGGGATACTTTTAAAACAACTGTCGCAGATTACCGCCTTGATATCACTGTTTTCCCTGGCTGAAGCGATGGCGGCAGAAGCGCCTATCGATACTCCCAGCAGAATGATGTCCTCTTTTACGTTCCTGGTCCTGATATAATCGATAGCTCCGCTGAAATCTCTTCCCAATATCGAGCGGTATCTGAACTTTGCAGCCTGCGATTGCCCGCATCCCCTTCTTTCGAAAACCAGGATGTTATAACCCTTTTTAGCCAGGTCAACGCATAATTCCAGCATTCTGGTCGAGCGGTCTTCCCTGGTCTGTTTACCGCCCGGCATGGCAATAATGGTACTATTACCTCCGGCAGGTATATACCATCCCTTGAGCAATACCTTATCGATACGGCTGTAAAAGCTGACTTCTTCATACTCCAGGCCGAACTGGGCAGGCGTCATTGTCAGCGGCCTTCTCAAACTCATGGCAATGCCGTTCGCGATGAGAAACGAGGTCAGCAAATATATAAATATCAGCCCTATTACTATCCAGAAGACTATATCCATCGGCATACCCGGTATAATAATTATAAAACTATTATGTAATATAAGAACCTAATATTCAAGTATTGAAAGAAATCGGATAATTCAGATTCAGCGCTTCTTTAATCGCTGCGCGAAATTATTTACCTTTTCGTTCGCATTTTTTATTATCGGAGACCCGTGTCCAAAACAGATAATATTAAAGTCCACACCGGCTATTTTATTTATGGAATCAATTTCCTGCTTTATGTCAACAGTAAACGCTTTGGAGGGAAGGCTAAGCCCCAGCGTATTCGCTAACAAATCGCCGATGATTAATACACCATTGCGCTGAATTAAAAGTGAAATGCTGCCCGGTGTATGCCCGGGGGTATGTATAACGATGACTCCCCCAAGCATAGATAAAATATCGCCATCTTTAACCCTGATATCGACAGGCAGCGGGCATGTACTCAAAAAATATTTGATGAATTGCTTTTTCCCCGGAACCTGCGGACAGAAGTGGGGCAATTCTCCTTCTATATAGGGAGACTCGTCTGCATGGGCGATTATATTTGCGCCGGTCAACTGCTTCAATTTGTAAAGGTTGCCGGTATGGTCGATGTGATGATGCGTCAATATGATATTCTCGACATCTGAGAGCGAATAACCCAGCCTGTTGATTTCACGGCATATCCGGCTAATTTTTCCTTTGTAACCGGTATCTATAATAGTCAGCCTGCTATCCAGCAGGAAATAGATATTGGCACTGAAAACTCCCGTTCCCCATAAACCTTCAAGCATGTATATATCAGATTTTATCTCTCTCATGGCAGTTCGTCCCTGAATACTCCCTCTACATATTATACTTCAACGCTTAACTGAATTGCCCTGTCTCTGAATTGATTTTTCCATTGCCATTTCTGTTTTTCGGCCTTAAGCAAAACTCGCCTTTCAAACAAATCATGGAATAAACATTGTCAGAAGGCATCAACCGACAGGTGATTGGTATTATTTATTCGATAAAGCTTTTTTTTTTGCCTGCTATGTGGTATAAATAAATTTAAAATAAAAAAAATGAGAGGTAGGGTGCTGTGCATCCGAAGAAATTTAATAAAACCATAGCAGGGCTGTTGGCCGGCATATTGTTTATCCTGATTGCATGCGCCGCGGCGCTTCTGATTTCGCATAATCATAACATAGAAAGCCAAAACCCGAAAATCGAAAAGCAGCCAAACAACAGTTATTCGCGCACTCTGCGTGTATCCGGTGATTATAATTACGACCCTTATACATTTTATGATAGCAATTCCACGCCGAGCGGACACGACGTGGAGCTAATCTATGAGCTTGCAGACAGGATGGGCTACAATGTCGAGTTGTCGCTGATGCCGTGGGGCGAAGCTCTTGCTTCACTGAAAAACCGCAGCGCGGATCTTCTCCTGACCGCGGCCTATTCTTCCGAGGAATCCTCCGGTCTGCTGCTTTCCATTCCGCTGGTCAACGACCAGTTTGTGGCTTTCGGTACTGCTCCCTACACCAAGATCGGAGAGCTTTATGGGAAACGTCTGGCTGTACTGGAGGGAACCGGCTGCATTTCAGGCTTTTTAAAGCCCTACCGGCTTATGGAGAATACAACAGAATACGCATCGATTTCTGAGGTTTTTGCATCGCTCCAGGATGGTGAATGCGACTACGCAATCGTGCGTTATTCAGTGGGGCGGCGCGCTATGGCTTCCCTGCCCGACAGCGGCATCAAGGCTGTCGGCCCTACGCTTCTGAACAACTATGTATGCATCGGCGTTCATCCCAGTCAGAGCGGGCTTCTTGAGGAGGTTAATAACGCTATCATCAGCGTCTCTGGTGACGGAACACTGTCCGCTCTCTCGGAGAAATGGTTGGGAAACTATGTGGGAACGCTGAATTTTACGGAATTTCTTCATGAGAATATTGAAACGATTATTTATATCGCCGGAGCTATAGCGCTTGTTATATTATTCAGTCTGCTTATCATCCGGCGCTCCTTCTCACGCAAAAAAGAGAGCGAGTTCAAAAGGCTGGCTGAACGGGATCAGCTCACAGGCATATACAACAGAGCCGCCTGTGACGGTATCATCCGTGAAACGCTCAATGCCTCCGACCCTGCGCATGACATACACGCGCTATTGATTATCGATATAGATAACTTCAAGGCTATCAACGATAACTTCGGCCATATGGAAGGGGACGCCACGCTCTCCCGTCTGGCGGACGGGCTGAGCAGTATCTTCCGTACTGGCGATATTGTCGGGCGTCTCGGCGGAGATGAATTCTTCGTATTCATGGCTCACTGCACGGATAAAAAAGCACCCTTAGCCAAGATGAAAAAGATCGGTGAACTTTTTTCAAATGCCTACCGTCTCAATGATACTACCTTCTGCGTTTCGGCCAGCGTAGGTATCGCGATGTACCCGGAGCAGGGGGTGACCTTCACGGAACTCTATAGAAGCGCCGATGACGCAATGTATGAGGCCAAGCGCCGGGGCAAGAACGGCTATGCGCTTCTTAACGACGCAGGCGAATATACTTATTCAAATTTTAATGCACATGTATGCTCCAGTGATGTAAACTAAAGAAGATGTTGAATTAGTTGCGTGGTATTATATAATGATAATGAGCGTGAACCCTCAAAATAGATATACGAAAAAATGACGAACTTGCTTAAAAAACGGAACGGGGAGACACTTACAATAACAGGGATTTAACAAAAGCCCTGTTATTGGGGATGAGATTATGGAATATAGCTTGCTTGTGTCAACTGTGTACTTTGTCTGCGGTTGTTTTTACATGATATTTGGTGCACATGTAATAGCTACTAACGTAAAAAACAACACCAGCAGGTTATTTCTATTAGTAACAAGCTCATTGGCAGTTTGGTCATTTACAATTTCCATTTCAAACTCAGCCCCGACGGCGGAGTCGAGTGCTTTCTGGCGGTGTTTATCTGTTTTTGGCTGGGGGTTTTTTCATGTTCTTTTACTCCACTTTACGTTAATCCTGACAAAGCACAAATTTCAATTAAATAAACTAAGCAAAATTATTATCTTCTATTTGCCCACTTTTATAAATATAATCCTGTTTGCACCCTTTGGATTTTTGGCAGAGAAACAATATGAAATGGTGCCATCCATCTTCGGATGGAGGAATTTGCTTCCCGCCAATATTGGGCAGGCCTGGATTAACATATTCTATATCACATATACAGCCGTTGCTGTTATATTACTTATTCGCTGGTGGAAAAAAATTGAACCTCATAACCCCCTGAAACGGTATATAAACTACTTCTTAATATCCATAATGCTTCCTCTTATTGTGGGATCGTTAACGGATATTTTACCCGGTGTTCTGGGATTAACGCAGCTTCCTAAATTTGCAATTGTGCTTATGCTTTTCCCCGCAATATTTTTGTTTATAACATTGCAAAAATTCGGTTTTCTTATTGAAAGACCCAGATTAGAATTTATGCCTTCGGATTCCGGCATTTTCCCGGAAGAAGGCCGATTGCGTTTGTTTGAAACGGCAGCAGCCATATTTACAATTGGTGCCGCGGGATCTTTTTATGCAGGATATTTTATTGCGGAAGGGAATCTAGCAACAGAGCTTTCACTCGCTTTAGCTGTGTTGATTTGTGGTATATGTTTAAGGTTTATACCGTGGGCAGTAAAAAAATATGCTATTCAGGATGCCCTCTTCCTGATAATAAGCATAGTGGGTATGACTTTTTTCATAATTACAGAAATCGATAGGGGAGCAGTAACAGTATGGGCAGTGTACACCATATTTCTTCTGTATACCGTTGTTCTTAATCGCAGGATCCTCGCGTTCCTCTTTTTGGCGGCAACCCTGATAATCCAGGGTGTTGTTGGGATTATTTCCCCGGAAGTTTCTGTCACCATCGATAATGCTGAGTATTTGGCAAGAATGATTATTATTATACTTACTTTTGTTGCCGTGCGATATCTGGCGAGAGAATATATTTCAAAGCTGCAGGGATATCAAAGATTTACCAAAGAACAGGAAGTGCTTGAAAAAATTTCAACCAAATTTATTTCGGTTAACAATGAAAATGCGCGAGAGAAAATCGATGAAATGTTTAAACTATCTGCTGAAACACTCGATTTTGATCAGGGATATTTGGTTGATTTCAGTGCGGATTACGAAGATGCAACGATTGTTAATGCGCATACCAGAGATGGATCTGTTGAATCACTACCTTTTTCCTCGGGAATGAAAGTTAAAACAGCAGCCTTGCCCATGGCTAAGTCTCTGATTGCTGCGAAACAGCCCGTAGGATGCGTAGACATCGAAAGCATCCCCTTTGACGAAGGTGGAGAGGAAAGAAATTTCTTCGCATCAAGGGGCATAAATTCTTATTATGCATTGCCAATAATACTCGAGAATAAATTGATTGGAATGCTTGTCGTTGAAGATCGTAAAAAGGCTAAATTGCAGGTCAGGGGAAAGCAGGTATACTTTTTAGGAATTATCGCAAATATACTGGGAGATACAAGAAAAAAGATCCTGTACGAAGAAAAGTTATATCATTCCGCCTATTTTGATGAGGTTACAGAATTAGGGAACAGGAATATGCTTAGAAGAATCATCGAGCAAACTCTGCATGACAGAAAAGAATCAGAGAAATTATGGCTTTTTGATATTGAGCTGGACAATCTAAGGATGATTAATGATACCTTCGGCCATAATATAGGAGAGCAAATAGTAAAGGAATCGGCATCAATTCTTAAAACTCTGATGAAGGAAGGATGCAGTCTGTCAAGGATTGATACAGGAAAATTTATTATTGTTATGCCTGTTGCGGAAACTGCTGAGCAGGTATATGAATGTGCCAATAAAATAGTTGATGCTTTTTCTGATCCTATACTACCCAAGGAAGGAATAGATGCATTATTTGTTACTCCCACTGTAGGCGTAGCCGTGTATCCGAATGACGGAAGAGATGTGGATACTCTTTTGAAGAATGCCGATTTGGCAGGCTATGAAGCGAAATCTTCTGACAATAAGATCGTTTTTTGTTCTGAGCAGCTAAAAAACCGTATTAAGGAAAATACTTTGCTCACGAACAGGCTTTTTAAGTCGATGCAGAATGAAGAGTTTTATCTGGAGTTTCAGCCTCAGATTAGCTGCAGCACGGGAAAAACAGTCGGGGTTGAAGCCCTGCTCAGATGGAATTATGACGACAAAAAAAGAATACCGCCAGATACATTTATACCCATGCTTGAGCAAACGGGATTGATTCATGATGTGGGGCTCTGGGTGCTGGAACAAGCGCTCCAAGAGCATAATAGGCTTATTGCAAAGGGGTTTCCGCCTCTTCGCTTTTCTATAAACCTATCGGTTGTACAACTCAAAAAGGAAACTTTTGTTTCTAACGTTTCAAAACTTATAGAGGAAAGCCGGGTAGATCCGAAATATATTGAGCTGGAAATTACAGAAAGCATGTTGTCTAAAAACTTTTCGGATGCAATTAAAAAGCTATCCAAATTGAAAGAGATAGGGATAAATATTGCCATAGATGATTTCGGCAAGGGGTATTCATCATTACATCGTTTGGAGATGGTACCTTTTAACAGAATAAAAATAGACAAAAGCATTATAGACGATATCACTTTGGAAAGGAAAAAAACTGTTATAGCAAAAGTGATTGTTTCATTGGCGAAAGCTCTCATGGCGGATATTACAGCCGAAGGTGTGGAAACCAAGGAGCAGCTGGATTTTATGAGAGCTTTATATTGCGATGAAATACAGGGATACTATTTTTCAAGGCCTTTATCGGCAGAAGCACTGGAAGAATTCCTTAAAAAGGAATGATGTAAAATTTTGACAACCCCTCGCCCCATATAATCCTATACGCACAACGATATAAGACACAGGACATCATGCAGGCAATCCTGCAAGCCCGTCAATTTGCAATCAATCTTTTTGCTGATAGTAGACTCGATTTTACAATAAGATTATCGACAAAAATGGGTAAAAAAACACCTTCGGAATTTCAACAGATGTATTAATATCCCGTAGTCAGTGTACTGTAAATATGTACTGATGCTCTATTAGCAGCCGGTTAGTTAGCCGGCAGATTGTTCAACAAGTTCGGCAAGCTTTTCTATATCACCGATAGATTGTATCCCGTTCACTAAAACCTCATATCCGCACAGAAAACAGTGTTCGGAGAGTATTCCTTCATCGTTTTCCAAATACAGACTCTTGCTGCCACACTTCGGGCAGTATTTTGCCTTGTTCTTGCGCATTTAACCATTGCTCCTACAAATAAAGTTCATTGTTAACTCTACGAAAAATTGTCAACAAAGCCTCTATTGTACTCCATGTTTTAAAATTTGCCAAGTCCGGTCTAAACGTGAGTGTATAAAAAATTTTTGATACCGGCATTAATTTATAATATGCGCTTGATTGTAAATAATAGTTTTCACACAGAATCACTTGGACACCCGATTCCAGGTGACGTAAAAGAAGAACTTTTAAGAAGGCTGATGTATTTTGACATCCGTTTGCGTTTTGATAGGCTTTATAAGAGAATAAAACAATCCCAGTATAGTTCTAAAGTTCTATACTGGGACTCTATAATCTATAGATTACTTCAATCCAGTCAATTAAATCGGTTTTCCGCTTTATTCCACCAGATCTCCTGCTGAAACCTCGTGGTTTTTTACATAGTCGCCGGGCAGGGGTTGAAAGGAAACGTTAAACTGGCGGGTGCTTCCCGGTTCCAGGTCCTTTACCGGAATGACCTTTATTCCGATAACTTCCGCGGCATCATTTAGAAATTTTACAATGACAGCGGCATCTGTTTTCTCAGCGCTGATATTTTTACAGCTTAGTGTAACTTCCTTCGCATCACCCAGGGTTCTAATCTCATCTTTTATAATCTGTACTTTTTCGACGTCAGTCGTTATGGCGCGTAAAACTCTGATATTATAGCTGCTTATCAGAAAAGCCGGAGCATCTGCCGGCGGTGGTATCATTATTCCGCGGCTGTTACCGGACAGTAAATTCGTTTCCTTATGTTTTATTACTTTTAAAATATTGCCTTCACCGTCGAAGAAGGTACATTCCATAATCAGTGTAGCGATATCCTTATCGGAAACATTTTGAATACCGCACTCGACACCTTCTAAAATTGCATTATCAAAATATTTTAAATTATGCTTGGTGACTGTAACCATTTCGTTGCCGCAGGCAACAGATTCAGGAACCATTACCATATCCCTTACCTGCACATTATAGTTTTCAAGCGGTTTAGTTGCATCCACCTTGTAAACCAGTCGTACTGTGCGGCTGACGTCAGGTGCTAAACTGGTTACTTTCTGCTCTACGGCATCGAGGACATTTCCATCCTTGTCTGTAAAAATAGCCTCGAAAACGACACTCCCTACCGTCAGTTTCATCACATTTTTAATATTGAGCTCTATTACCAGATTACTTCCGCCGTCTTCGTTATCTTCACTGAATATATTATGTCCCAGGATGGCAATTTTATTTTCTTCCGGAACAGCCGGACCGGTATCATCTTGGATTTGCTCAGCGTTTTTTTCTGTGTTTTCCATAATTACTTTATGCCTCCTTGAGAGTAGTACATTTTCGTTTTTGAGTTTAGAGTATTATCGTCCCAATGTCAAAATATAAACAAGCGTCATAAGTGTAAATCATTTTGGATTTACTTTCAGGATAATAGACTGCTTATGAAGAAACCGATGCCCCGCTGAAAATTTCAGCGGGGCATGTGGTAAACACAGCTTACTTCAGCTGGGCTGAAAGGAATATCTGTATGCCCATCTGGCTGATTCCGTCCTGTACTTCTTCGATGCCGTCGATATGGCTGTCTTCGTCCTGAAGGATTTCCTGGAGCAATCTACGGGTAGCAAAATCTTTTTCCGCAGCACAGGCCGCAATAGCTTCATTATATGCCCTAATAGCATCCTCTTCCGCCAGGTGGTCGTTGGCAAATATCTTCTGCACATCGGAACCAATCCTGATTTCCTTCAGATTGCTGACAATCGGAATTCCCTCGAGAAAAAGTATGCGACTGATAAGTTTTTCAGCGTGTTTCATTTCTTCTATAGCGCGTTTTTCAATAGCATCGCCGAGTTTTTCATATCCCCAGTCCTCGCACATCTCGGCGTGCACCATGTATTGATTGATTGCCGTCAATTCATCTGCCAACAGTGAGTTAAGAATATTAATTACATTGATTGAACCTTTCATACTATTTATTCGCCTCCTTATTTGATATATTAATCTGGTATAACAAACGACCCGCGATCTTCTTTCTACATTATACTACATTCTCAGTCGTTTTTGCTGATATAAGGGTTTCAGTGTTATTTTGAATGGTATAATCAATTATGTCAATACATCTATCTATAATATAATTTTCAATTTATTTACACGGAGGTCAATAATGATAATAACAGAAACTATAAGCCTGAAAACCAGCGGCGTGTGCGATGTTGTGAACATTACGCACCATGTCGAAGCGATTGTATCTAAATCCAACATTAAAAACGGCAATGTGACCGTCTTTGTTCCCGGCTCCACCGCCGGTGTAACTACCATCGAATATGAGCCGGGGCTGGTAGCGGATATCAAAGAGGCATT
>JAAYNN010000079.1 GCA_012520835.1 Dehalococcoidales bacterium | reverse complement strand
TCGAAGCGATTGTATCTAAATCCAACATTAAAAACGGCAATGTGACCGTCTTTGTTCCCGGCTCCACCGCCGGTGTAACTACCATCGAATATGAGCCGGGGCTGGTAGCGGATATCAAAGAGGCATTCGAGAGGATTGCTCCTAAAGGCATCCCCTATGCCCACAATGAAACATGGGGAGACGGCAACGGCTATTCGCATATTCGGGCTTCATTGCTAGGGGCATCGCTGGTCGTCCCGTTCGTAAACTTCAAAATGGTGCTCGGGACATGGCAGCAAATCGTACTTATAGACTTCGATAACCGCCTGCGCAAACGGGATGTGGTGGTGCAGGTGATGGGGGAATAGGCAAAACCCTTCTGCAATTAACTAATAAAAACGGTTCTGTTTGGTAATAGTGTTTGTTAATAGATAATTATCTTTGAAATACCATACTATAGACACCACAACCGAATAGTATTATAAAAACATAACCGAGTTGTAATTCATCGGTAGAGATTGCTTTAATTTTCCTCCCTGATTTATATAGATTCTTCGTCTCCGCCCCAGAAAGACAAAGGTGAGGAAAATTTCGCAAAAACGATCAAGTTTACTTCACATTAATCAGCGAGAAGAACTCGGCACGGCTGTCGGCGCGGCTGCGGAAGGTGCCGCGTAAGGCAGATGTTAAAACACTGGCTCCCGGCTTCTTGATGCCGCGCATCGTCATGCACATATGTTCCGCCTGAATGACGACCCCGACGCCATCCGGAGCCAACCCCTTGACAACGGTATTGGCGATATCGGTTGCCATTCTCTCCTGGATTTGCGGACGCTTGGCGATGATTTCAACTACCCTTGCCAGTTTGCTGATGCCGACCACCCTGCCCTCTTTATTGGGAATGTAGCCGATGTGGACGATGCCGTAGAACGGCAGCAGGTGATGTTCGCACATCGAATAAAAGGGGATATCCTTGAGGATTACCATTTCGTGGTGACCCAGTTCATAGCCAACCTTTAATTCCTCGACCGGGTCCATATTCATACCCATGAAAAGTTCGGAATACATCTCGGCAAAACGGCGCGGCGTTTCCAGTAAGCCCTCGCGTTTTCTATCCTCGCCGATGGCATCGATAATCTCTTCAACAGCCTTTTTTATTTTATCCTGGTCTATCAATGGTCTTTCCTTTTATTTTATTACTTTTATACTACCAGATTATCACTGTAAAGATGATTCAGCAAGCATTTTGATATGGCTATTCTGTATGATAATGTAGAGTATAATCTCGCAATGATATCAAATTACAACTTCAGTTCTTTAGCGTAGACATCCCTTTTAAGCATGCGCACACCGGCTTTTTCAATGTTAAGATACTGTTCGCTACCCATATATAAAACCGGAAAGACTTTTTCCAGATTGACGGTCCCGTCATCCCAGAAACAGCCTTCCTGAACATGCGTGGCCACTACCTCGCCGATAACCATGCTGTGCCCGTCATAAACCTTTTCTTCCACCACTTTACATTCGAAAGCGGCATAGGCATCAGCCAGTATGGGCGCCGAAGTTTTTACCGATTGGTCCTTTTCGATGCCGTAAGTTGCAAATTTATCACAATTCTCTCCCTTACTGCCGCCAATCGCAGCTACCATTTCGGCATGGGTGTCCGGCATCAAATTGATGGCAAATTCTCCGCTCTCCTTAATGAGCTTATAGGTAAAATGCGATGTTCCGGTAACAAAGGAGATTAGCGGAGGGTCTTTAGACATCGGCATATGCCAAGCAACCGTCATGGCATTTTCCTTTCCGCCCGATGCGGCAGTAACTACCAGCGCAATGCGCGGATAATGCTGATAAAATAACCCGACGTTTTCTAAAACTTTTTTTGCCATGTTGACCTCCTGAGATAATGTTTGGTTTTAACAAACAAGATATTATAATGATTGTCATTCTGAAGTCACAATGGATGACTGAAGAATCTGGGGGGTGGCACTGACATATATATTCCGCCCCGGATGCTTCATTCGCCCTTCACGAATTCAGCATGACAATTAACAGCATCGCCGTTATAATACTCTGATAATATCCGCGCATCCTGAGCATGACGAAGGACACGAACAGTTCTTTTTTCTATCCTCTTAAAACCCGAGAGCCTTCTCTATCGCCGACAGGTCGGCTTGAAGCTGCAGGAATGGCTCGGAATTTTTAATAGCGGTATCCGCATCCTTGATGCCGTTTCCGGTAACGATGCAGACGATTTTCTTACCCGAAAAATCCATGCCTTTTTTGACCATCTTCAAAAGTCCGGCATAGGGCGCCGCCGAAGCCGGCTCGCCGAAAATGCCTTCTCCGGCTGCCATAATCTTCTGTGCTGCCAGTATCTCGTCATCGCTGACCATATCAATAAGACCCCTGGATTCATCGCGTGCCCTGGTCGCTTTCTCCCAACTGGCCGGGTTGCCGATGCGGATGGCTGTTGCCACAGTTTCCGGTTTCTCGATAGGATACCCGCGAACGATGGGAGCGGCGCCTTCCGCCTGAAAACCCATCATCTGCGGCTTTCTGGTGGATTTTTTCATATCGTAATACTCGACAAAACCCTTCCAGTAGGCAGTAATGTTTCCGGCATTGCCGACAGGAATAAAAAGATAATCCGGGGCATCGCCCAGTTCATCTATGATTTCAAAGGAGCCGGTTTTTTGCCCCTCGATGCGGTTGGGATTCAGAGAGTTCACCAGTGCTATCGGATGCTTCTCGGTAATTGTGCGCACGATTTTAAGCGCCTGGTCGAAATTGCCATCAATGGCTACGATTTTAGCTCCGTGGATTATAGCCTGCGCCAGTTTACCCTTGGCTATTTTACCCTCAGGGATAATGATGACGCACTTCAAGCCCAGGGCTGCGGCATAGGCTGCCGCCGAAGCGCTGGTATTGCCGGTGGAGGCGCAAATTACCGCCCTGCTGCCGGCTTCTATGGCTTTCGCCATCGCTACCACCATACCCCTGTCCTTGAAGGAACCGGTAGGATTGCAGCCTTCCAGCTTGAAATATAATTCGGCACAGCCGATTTCTTTATAGAGGTTTTTCGAACGGACTAAGGGGGTATCTCCTTCTCCAATCGAAAACATCGGTGTTTTTGTAGTAATCGGTAAATAATCCTTGTATCTAAACAGTACGCCTGATTTCGCCATCTTATTCCTCGACTCGTATAAAATTATTGATTTTCTTAACGACTTCCAGATTATTCAATTCCTTCAAAGCTGCCTGCATGGCTTCTTCTTTGGCCGGATGTGTCATGATAACAATTTCGGCGGATTTTTCCTCGATGTTGTCTTCTTTTTGCAAAGCAGCCGAAATACTGATGCCGCAATCGCCGAAAACACCGGCAATAGCCGCCAGTGCACCCGGCATATCGTTGATATTCAGCCTGATATAATACCTGGTGGTAATTTCCGACATCGGTTTTATTTTTTTACCGGGCTTAACCTTCCAGTAGCTGTGCGAAGTATCCCCGCAGGCGATTTTCCGGGCAGCCTGTATTATATTGGCAACAACAGCGCTCGATGTCGGCTTGGCGCCTGCCCCTTCACCCCAGAATGTAACCTTGTCGACCAAATCGCCCTCTATCAGGACGGCATTGTAAACCCCATCCACTTTGGCTAAAAAGCTGTCATCGGGCACAAAAGCCGGATAGACGTGCACTTCAACCGAATCGCTGTTATTCCTGGCAATCGCCAGTAGTTTTATAGCATATCCCAGTTCGCTGGCGTAGCCGAAATCTCGGCTCTCCAGTTTTGAAATACCTTCGCAATAGATATCTTCCGGCCTAACCCTGGTTTCCATGGTAAGCGAAGCCATAATCGCCAGTTTATAAGCGGCATCGATCCCCTCGATATCATTCCTGGGGTTGGCCTCGGCATAACCCAGTTTCTGCGCCTCTGACAGCACCGGAGCAAAATCGATGTCTTCCAAAGACATACGTGTCAGTATATAATTTGTGGTGCCGTTAATGATGGCATATATCCCTTCGATATTATTGGCTACCAGGTCTTTCTGGAGCGGAGCAATCAGCGGGATCCCCCCGCCGACGGCAGCTTCATAGTTAATGCCGACATTATGTTTCTTTGCCAGTTCCATCAATTTGAAACCATGCTTGGCAATCAATTCCTTATTGGCGGTAACTATATGCTTTCCGGCTTTAAGGGCACGCTCGTGATACGAAAGGGCCGGTTTTACACCGCCGATGACCTCGACGATAATATCTATATCAGGAGTATTAAAAAAGGCATCTTCGTCGGTAGTAAACAGAGCAGGGTCAATCCCCTCTGTTTTGGGAGTTCCCAAATCCTGTTCGATTACCTTAATTCTGCGCAGTTTAACATGGCAGCCGGCCTGTTCGGATATGTGCCCCTCTCTCTCCAGTAAAACCCGCCCGACCTGGCTTCCGATGACGCCGAAACCCATCAAGCCGACCCCGATACATTTCTTTTCCATGGTGCTTTTCCTATCTAACTAATTGATATATTTTTTGACTTAACCTTAGCGGCTGCAAACCCTTTCATTTCTTCTATGTTTTCTGAAACAACTACGGTTTCGTAATCAAAAGCTCCAATCCATGCGTCCAACGCGTCCCCGGTCAAAATCTCCATGTGTTCGTCTGAAATATCCATATTCTCCGTAGCAGTAACCTGATATAACCAGTATCCGCCCGTTGTACTAACATCCGTATCCTTGATAATCTCACTGATAGCATTTATCTCGACTTCCGGATTTAAAGCATAAGCCTGAAAGGCATCCGAATAATCGCCGGTGGTAACAGCTAAAGCAGAGCCGGTTTCCTCGCTCCACTTCTCTGAATACTGCTCGGCCAGAGTATCGAAATCACCGCCGGCTTCAAGTAAAGCCATTACTTCTTCCATTTCGGCCAGGCTACCATTGAAAATCGCATTCACGTTAGCATTCGTGGTTACATTTCCTTCTCCATCAGTGATAGTTTCCGACTCAGTCACTTTTAAAATCCAGTAGCCGACATTTTTTGTTTTTGTTTCATCTATAACCGAATTCAATTCTCCTAACACGGCATTCGCAATGAGTTCATCGGACAAAACGGTATTGCTGAGAATATCATCGATAACACCGGCAGGCAGCCATCCGAGGTCACCGCCGGCTTCTTTTGTAACTGCATCCAGAGATAATTCCGCAGCAATGTCTTTAAACAGTTCACCGCTTGCAATCCTGTTTTTAACTGCATCAACCTGGCTCTGGCTTTCAAGGAACATCGCCCACACATAATTATGTTCACCGGATTTCTCGATTTTCGCACCGAAGTACTCCTCTAACTTGGGAACCAGTAAACTTGCTCTTACCATATCCCTGGCGGCCGGAGTATTGTCAAACTTCTTTTCTTTAATCACTGCCGTAATTTCTTTATTGGCAACGGTAATACCTAATTCCTCGGCACCCTGTTTTATGAGTTCGTAATATTCAATATACTGTAATGCATAACTTGTGAAATACTCTGCATATTGAGCATAACTGCCTGATACATATGTAAGCATATCGATATAATATGTCATATCGAATTTGGTGCCGTTTACATTAACCACTATTTCATGCATTGGTTTGTAATCTTCCTGATACCAATGTTTTATACCGACACCCACCAGGCCGACCACTATGGCGATAACCGAATAAACAGCAAATTTGATGATATCGTTAAAATTTTTTCGTTTACTTTCCCTGACCGCATAGGTCATTTTTTTTGTATTTGGTGTTTTATTCAATGTCGTTAATTCTCCCTCGTATAATCAGTAATGTGAACGGTTCAATCCGGCTCAAACTATGGTAAAAATACTAAGTGCTCTTTACGATAATGTTGTCATTATAAGCCTTAAAGCCGATGCAGTGCAATTTAAATTCTTTTAAAACTATGCCTAATATTATATACTATACATATTCTGGCATAGCAAAATTTCATCTAATTTAAGGGAGTAAATCATAATGAAAGCAGTAATTCTAAGCGGCGGTTTTGGTACCAGGTTAAGGCCTTTAACTATTAATACCCCGAAATCGATGATTCCTGTGCTTAATATCCCATTCCTTGAATACCTTATTAAACGTTTGAAATCGCATAAAGTTAGCGATATCGCTCTTGCCGTCAGTTATCTGGCAGAACCTATAAAAAATTACTTCGGTGACGGCAGCCGATTCGATGTCAAGCTGTCTTACACCGTCGAAGAAATTCCGCTTGGGACTGCCGGTGCCGTTAAGAATGCAGGCGGATTTATCGACGAGCCCACACTTGTTTTTAACGGAGACGTTTTCACCGACCTGGATTTAACCGATATGATGGAGAATCATAAACGAAACAAGGCCATGCTTACTATCGCTTTGACACCGGTCGAAGACCCTACCAGTTACGGACTGGTAGAAACCGACAGCAATAACAGGATTCTGCGCTTTCTGGAGAAACCGAGCCCGGATGAAATCACCACCAACATGATAAATGCCGGTACATACATACTGGAACCGGAGGTGATGTCGCTCATACCTGCTCAAACCAATTGCAGTTTCGAGAGAGATATTTTCCCACTGCTGCTGCGTAATAAAGAGGATGTCTTTGCCTATCCGACGGACTGCTACTGGATGGATATCGGCAAGCCGGAAAACTATTTCCAGGTGCATTATGACCTGCTTAACGGCAAAAGCAATCAATATCATTTCAACAACGGCAGGAAAAAAATGGTAACCGGCACGAACTGCATCATTCATCCGTCAGCCCGGATTTCCGGTACTGTCGTGATAGGCAATAACTGCATTATCGGCCAGGATGTTAAAATCAACGGTCCTGTTGTCATCGGCTCGAATTGCCAGATTTCCAACTATTCTATTATCGACGATTCTATTTTATGGAATTCTGTTCATGTCGAACCGCTTGCCAAAATAAAGCATACTATAATTGCAAACGACTGCCATATCGGTTCGGGTAGTATTATCGAGCAGGCTGTTCTGGGTAATAATACAATTGTTGGCTACGGTAAACATATTAAAGCCGGCCAGCTTGTTTCACCGAATACTATTGTCAGCTAAAAATAAATCAATGCAATAAATGGCCTTACTTGAAATCCCATAATAACGCAATGCTTTTAAAGAGCATTGCGTTTGCTATGTTATAATATAACAAGAATCACTTAGAGGAATAAAAAAGAATAAATGTTAGAACGTCTGGCTAAAATTGAACAGCAGTATATTGAACTTGAAGAGCAAATGGCTTCCGATGAAGCTATATCCAATCCGAAGATAATGCAGGAACTGGCTCAGGAAAGAGCGCGTTTAGAAGAACTTGTTTCCCTTTACCGTCAATATCAAAAATCAGTTAAAACGCTTGAAGACACCAGGGCTATGCTTGACGACAAGCTCGATGAAGATATGCTGGAGATGGTTAAACAGGAAATCGAGAATCTGGAAGTAACAATCGAGAAGCAGAATGAGGATTTAAAAATAGCTCTGTTACCGAAAGACCCCAATGATGAAAAAGATATTATCATGGAAATAAGAGCCGGCACCGGCGGAGAAGAAGCTGGCCTGTTTGCCGCCGATTTATTCCGCATGTATACGCGTTATGCTCAAATCCAGGGTTGGGCTACCGATATTATCGATGTCAATGAAATCGGCAGCGGCGGTATTCGCGAAGTAATTTTTGAAATTCGCGGCAATGGGGCCTTCAGCCGTTTGAAATATGAAAGAGGGGTTCACCGCGTGCAAAGAGTACCCACCACTGAAGCATCCGGGCGAATACATACTTCGACAGCCACAGTGGCTGTTTTACCTGTCGCCGATGAGATCGAGGTGGATATCAACCAGAACGATCTCAGGATAGATATCTTTCACAGCGGCGGCGCCGGGGGCCAAAACGTTAACAAGGTCGCTACCGCCGTACGCATTACTCACTTGCCGACAGGTATTGTAGTAACATGCCAGGATGAGCGTTCACAATTGAAAAACAAGACCAAGGCCATGTCAGTTTTAAGGGCAAGGCTGCACGATATAGAACAACGCAAACAGGAAGGCGATATCGTCGAGGAAAGGCGTTCGCAGGTGGGCACCGCCGAACGCGTCGAGAAAATCCGCACCTATAATTTTCCGCAGGACCGCATCACCGACCACCGCGGAGGTATAACCCTGCGCAACCTGCCGAATATCATGGAAGGCAACCTGGATGAGCTACTAGATTCACTTGCCGCCGATGAACAGGCCAATTTGCTAGAGTCGCAACTGGAATGATTCTCAGGGAATGCTTCAATCAAACCCGTGATATTCTGTCTAAAAACAATATAGATGATGCTTCACTTGAAAGCGAACTGCTGATAAGGTATGCCATGGGGTACAGCCGCATCCAGTATTATCAGAACACAGAACATGAAATAACGGCTGAACAATGGAACATCATTCAATCGATTGCTCAACGCAGACTTACTGGCGAACCTACTTCATACATTACAGGGAATAAAGAGTTTTACGGGCTGGATTTTTATGTAAACAAAGATGTTCTGATACCCCGCCCCGAAACCGAACACCTCGTGGATAAAGCCCTCGTATTAGCAAGAAAATATGATAATCCCTTCATTGCCGATATTGGTACCGGCAGCGGTGCTATAGCTGTCAGCCTGGCTGTTAATCTTCCCAGGGCAAAAATAATAGCCACGGATATCTCCTTCGATGCCCTGAAGACAGCTGATATCAATTGCCACAAACATAAAGTAAACAACCGGGTAATACTGCTTCAGGGAAATTTGCTTGAACCTCTGCCGCATAAAGCAGATATTATAGCCGCCAATCTACCATATGTCAGAAAAGAGGACATCCCTGCCAGTACCTGCGAACCGATGCTGGCACTTGACGGAGGAGATGACGGGCTGGATGTAATCAGGCTTCTATGCCGTCAGGTGCCGGATAAAATAAATACAGGGGGGCATCTGCTGCTGGAAATCGGGTTGGGACAAAAGGATAGCGTATTCGAAATTCTTAATGGGTTGTCTGATATCAAAGATATAGAAGTCCTTCAAGATTTAAGAGGGATTGGCCGCGTAGTTTGCGCTTCTTTCAGATAAGCTACGGCTATCGAACTATGGTATTTCTCAAGCCATCGCATCTATATTCGTGGGTGATTCGTATAATTTTTTCACAGGTATCTAAAAACGGATAAAAACAAAACCGGCAGAATGATTGCTCGCTCTGCCGGTCTGTATCAATAATTTAATAAGCGTTATTCGATTGTAGTATCTGAAGAATAGCGCAATTAACAATTGATTGGACACTATTGCTGAATAGTACTATTTAATGCTGCGTATTAAGCTTTACCCTCGGCTATCTTTTGTTTTTCCGCTTCATTTTCGGCAACTATCTTCTGAGTAATATGCGATGGAACTTCTTCGTAATGGTCGAATTCATAGCTGAAAGAGCCCCTGCCCTGCGTCATCGATTTCAAATCGATGGCATAACGCAGGATTTCAGCCAGCGGTACCTGGGCATCGACAATATTATAATTGTCTTCAGGATTCATACCCTGTACGCGTGCCCGCTTGGTATTCAGGTCGCCGATAATATCTCCGGTATAATCATTCGGAATTCTTATCTTTATATTGACAATCGGCTCCAGTAAAATGGGACTGCCATCTGCCATGGCCCTTTTGAAAGCACCGGATCCGGCAATCTTGAAACATATTTCCGAAGAATCTACCGGATGGAAACTCCCGTCCAGGACCAGAGTTCTGACGTTTATAATCGGATATCCGGCAACAGTACCTTCCTTAAGCGCTTCCTGTACACCCTTCTCCACCGCAGGTATATAGTTTTTTGGAATGGTACCGCCGACCACCCTGTTCTCGAACTCATTTTCTCCGCCGCCGACAATGGGCTCCAGCTCGAGAATGACATGCCCGTATTGGCCATGCCCGCCTGTTTGTTTTTTGTGTTTATATTCACCTCTGGCCGACTTTGTAATTGTCTCCTTGTAGGGAACTTTGGGAGTTTTCAATTCCACTGCTACGCCAAATTTGCGCATGATTTTTTCAGCGGCAACTTCCACCTGTGTCTCTCCGAGGCCGGAAAGAATGGTTTCACCGGTATCAGGGTCGCGACTAATAATGAGTGTCGGGTCTTCTTCCGACAACCTGGCAAGAGACGGCCCCAATTTGTCGACATCTGCCTTCGTTTTAGGTAATACAGCAACGTTGAAGAGTGTTTTGGGATAAGTCGGCGGGGTAATCGTCACCGGTTTATCCTGCATTCCCAGGGTATCTCCAGTCGCCGTTATATTCAACTTGGCAACAGCCCCTATATCACCGGCACTGATTTTTGCGATAGGCTCCTGGTTCTTTCCTCTTATCACAAATAACTGACCGATACGTTCGGCACTATTCTGGTTAACATTCCAAACCTGCGAGTTGCTTTCAAGTTCACCTGAAAATACCTTGAAGTAGGTCAGCTTACCGACATATGGATCTGCACTGGTTTTAAAAACAAGGGCAGCCAGCGGACCGCTGCTGTCGATTTTAATATCTTTAACAACAGAATCATCAGTAATGTTAATAACTGAATCCTCAGGTGACGGTAAATATTCACTGATAACAGACATCAATCTATTAATTCCGATGTTCTGTAAAGCCGACCCGGCCAGTATCGGGATAATTTTACAGGCATCGACAGCTTTGTGGAGAGTTGATAATAATTCTTCATTGGTTAATTCATGTCCATCTAAATATTTTTCTATCAGCTCGTCATCTGTTTCGGCGATAGTTTCTACCATTTTTTCACGCATTGCAGCCGCCTGCTCTTTTAATTCGGATGGAATCTCGGTCTCTTCACCCTTTTCACCGGCATAATACTTCATGTTAAGAAGGCTGATAACACCCTTGAATTCCGTATGGGCTCCAACCGGTATCTGTACCGGAATACATTTTGTACCGAATTTTGCCTGGAGTTCGCCCGTTATTTTATCAAAATTGGCATTTTCTCTATCCATTTTATTAATAAAGAACACGCGCGCCAGTTTTTCTCTTTCGCAATATGCCCATGCTTGATCTGTTCCTACTTCAACACCAGACGAAGCAGCAACTACGATAATAGCGCCTTCACATACTCTGACAGCAGCATCGACTTCTCCCGCAAAGTCGGAATAACCCGGGGTATCCATTACATTAATTTTCAACCCCTGCCATTCATATGGAATCAGGCTGGTACTTATACTGATTTTACGTTTAATTTCGTCCTGGTCATAATCCGAAGTGGTAGTACCGGCATCGACCTTCCCTAACCGGTTTATAACTCCGGCGTTGAATAACATTGCCTCCGATAACGATGTTTTACCGGCACCGCTATGCGATAGCAAAACTATATTACGAATATTTTCCGGCTGATACTCTTTCATCTGTTCACTACTCTCCTTTTTTATTTACAAGTTTTATTTACAAGAATATATTATAATGCTTTTTAATACAGCAAATTCCTGGCGGTTTAATTTCTATTCAAAAAGACGCAAAATTGACGGTGTAATATACGCTTCGACTCCGGCAGCAACAATCAACAGCAAGACAACAAAGCCGAGATATTTCAAATTTTCCCTCAGGTGTATGAACAATTTCGCACGGCGTTCTTTAATAAATACAGCCGCAATTACCATGGTGCCAACGCTTAAAGCGGCAGCCTGTCCGATAATTAAAGCCGGGATTTCAAATATGCCATGCGGCAGCAGTCCCAAAATGTAATAACCGATTGAATACTGATGAATATCGACTATAAAGTAACCCACATTCGCTATCATCCAGCCGTTTACAAAAAGCGATAAAAGCGGCAATATGCATAACAGCGGGCTGAATATAAAAGACATGATGATCTTAAAAATATTGTTAATCATGAAGAAAAGGAATAAACCGAACGAGGACAGGTGAGAAACATTATCCGCAAGTTCGATAAGATAATCAAGGCTTGAAAAAAAGTCGATACTGGGATATATGATTCCGATCAATAAGCCGCAAATGAAAATAAAAGAGGAAATAATAATCCATTTTTTAATACCGATATCAGGGAAATTGCCCCAGAAAGAGGTAAAGGGATTAGCTGCCCCTGTGATTTCATGATTACTCTTCATCCCAGGCATCTTTCCCGATAAGGGACACAAAACGGCATCCACACAGGTTGTGGATTTCGTTTCTATCCGCGTATTTTATGACTTTATATAAGTTCTGTTCATAACGAGAACCCACCGGTATTACCATCCTTCCTCCGACTGCCAATTGTGCCAGAAGTTTTTCCGGAATATACGGGGCTGCGGCCGTAACAATTATTGCCTCATAGGGCGCTGCGGCCTGCCAGCCTATCTCTGGTTCAGCTATCTCAGCAATAATATTCTTATATCCAAGTACATCGAGCCTGTCTTTTGCCTGCCGGGCTAATTCAGGGATCCGTTCAACGGTTATCACCAATTTGGACAATTCCGCCAAAACGGCTGTTTGATAACCGCTTCCCGTACCAATCTCAAGGACTTTTTCCCTGCTGCTAAGCTCGAGGGCCTCAGTCATAAGCGCTACAATATAGGGCTGTGAAATCGTTTGCCCCATGCCGATCGACAAGGGCCTGTCTTCATAAGCCAGGTGCTTTTCATCCGGGGAAACAAAAAACTCCCGCGGCACACGCAACATGGCTTCCAGGACATGCTCATCACCGATGTGTGCTTTCAAATTATTTACCAGCGCACTTCTCGCTGTCTCATAATTCACGATGAGCAAACCTCGATTAACAGCTTATTTTAACACAATAAATAATATTACTAATAATGCGATTACAATAGCCGCAATAATAGCAATACGCTTTATTTCATATATCAAATCGATTTTACCGATATTAACAGGCATAACAGCACTATTCTCGTTATGTACAGTAATATTTTCTTCTATTGTATTTGCAACTGCCTGTATATGGTTTTCGGAATCGGAAACAACAGCCCTGGAAACCGTCCCCGACCTATCTATCTGCCTGTCGGCTTTTTGGGCCTGATAAGCATATTTTCCTTTACCGCGTTTTTTTCTAACCGCCACAGAAGACCTCCCCAAAAATCACATAATTAAGACTGCTTGGCCCTCGGATGGGCTTTTTCATAGGTATTTCTGACATGCTCCGATGTCAGGTGCGTATAAATCTGCGTTGTGGAGATATTGGCATGCCCCAGGAGTTCCTGTACCGACCTTAAGTCTGCACCGCCGCTCAACATGTGTGTGGCAAAGCTATGCCTTAAAGTATGAGGGGTAACCTGTTTATCAAGACCGGCTTCCCTGGCATAATTTTTCAGTATCTGCCACAAACCCTGTCTGGTTAAACGTTCGCCGCGCTGATTTAAAAACAAAGCCTTCTCGGTTTCCCGTTGTATCCATAAAGGTCTGACATCTTTGATATATTCGTCGACGATTTTTGCCGCCTGCGGATAAATAGGCACCATCCTCTCCTTGCTGCCTTTACCGAAGCAACGTACAAAACAATTATTGATGTCGATATCACCCAGATTCAATGAAATCAGTTCGCTTACCCGCATACCGCTGGCATAGAGAAGTTCAAGCATAGCTCTGTCACGCCTGGCATCCGGAGTAGCCGACTTCGCCGGCTGTTCAATCAACTTTCTGACCTGGCTGACGGAAAGTGCCTCCGGCAACGGCTTCCCTACTTTAGGAGAAATGATATTCTCGGTCGGGTCTTTCCTCAGTTTACCCTCTGAAACCATAAAACTGAAAAATGATTTTGCAGCGGCCACTTTACGAGCAACGGTGGTAACGGCATAATTTCTTTCCTTGAGATTCAATACATAACCCAACATGCTCTGTCGGCTGAAATTATCCCACGCCGGAATGATGCTCTTTTTCAACGTTTCTTTTTCTGCAAACCGCAATAGCTGCATTAAATCGTTACGATAGGCCTCGATAGTGTTTCCCGAAAATCCTTTTTCTACAGTAAGGTAATTTAAAAAGCTTTCTATATCTTCCTTCATTTTTCCTCCTCACTGTTTGAGTTTCCCCTATTTTAACATAACTCAATAAATAAATTAAGTTCTGGTCAAGTACCCAAGTACTGTTGACAAGCAATTAGATTTTAATAATACTATTTATATCCCGGTGAAATATTACCAGAAAGGTAGTTCAGACACCTTAGGGACGGAGGAAATATGTCTCAAAAAAAAGAAAAAAATAAAGCAGAAAAAATAACGGATACGGTATCCGAAGAGGAAGCTCAATACAGGCGCGCCAAGATACTTACCAAGCCTTTGCCGCAAATACTCGATGAAATGGATGCCAGTATTGAAGCAGCCGCCGAAGCCGCCCGCCGCGCGGAAGCAGCTGCCAGAGCATCCAACGATGCTGCAATTTCAGCCACCAACGCTTCCAATGAAGCCAGTAAAAGGGCTGAAGAAGCCAAGCAAGCCGGTCAGCAGGCTGCCGCTCAGGCGACAAAAGCTGCCACCGATGCCGCCAGCAAAGCCGAAGCTATCGCTAACGGCGCCATTGCCGCTTCGGAACGAGCAGCACAGAAAGCCGACGAGGCCGATAAGGCTGCCAAAAATGCCATCGATATTTTTAAACAGTTATCCGACGAAGCAGCACGTAAAGCCGAGGAAATGCGCAAAGCTAACGAACTTGCCGCCGACAGAGCGGTTAAAGCCGGCGATCTGGCGGCTGAGAAAGCCGCTAAAGCGGCCTCAGAAATTGCATCTTTAGCGTCATTTTCGATTAAATCGGTAATCCAAGCAGCAGGAACACTTACTACTTTATCCGAACAATTATTGAATAAAGCCGAAGAAACGACAAAACATTTAGACGCTTTGAATAATATCTCGAAGTCCTGATTAATGAAGTAAGCTTCAACACGATTTTTATCTGCTCCTCTGTTTCAATATTATAAACAGAGGAGTTGGATATTTTTGTATTTTCCGCCATCTCCCTGACGGTATATGTTTTTTTGTCTTCGTTTGCCCCATGATTACGCTGTGATACAATACAACTGGTAAACATATGGAAAAAGCATTGAACGAAAGCAGCGAAAACCAGCTTTTAGCAAAAGTAAAAAGATTGCCTGAAAATCCCGGCGTTTATATCATGCGGGATTGCGATGGTAGGATTATTTATGTCGGCAAAGCGGTTAATCTGAAAAACCGCGTCAGATCATATTTTAACAAGTCGCAGGACCAGAGTTTTAAGCTTACTCACATGGTGCCGCGTATAAAAGATTTCGATTACTTTATAACAGCCTCCGAAGAAGAAGCGCTGATACTGGAACTTAACCTTATCAAGAGGCATAAACCCTATTACAATATCAGGTTGAAGGATGATAAGACCTTCCCTTACCTGAAAATATCCCTCAACGAGGATTATCCCAGCTTGCGGATTACGCGCAAACTGGAAGATGACGGCGCACGCTATTTCGGCCCATTCTCCAGTACCCATTCCATCAAGCAGACATTGAAAATAATAAAGGAAATATTCCCCTTTCGTTCATGCGTTAAAGACCTGAGCAAGAAACTGGCGCGGCCCTGCCTGGAATATGATATCCATAAATGCCCCGGCCCCTGTATCAACGCCGTTTCACCCGAAGAGTATAATGAATCTATCATGCGCTTGATTTTATTTCTGGAAGGGAAACAGGAAAAAGTGGTGCGGCAACTGGAAAATAACATGCAGCAGGCTGCTGCCAAACTGGAATATGAAAAAGCAGCGGTTCTCAGAGACCAGATTAAAGCGGTAAAAGAAGTGATTAACTGGCAGAAGCTGGCCACAAGGGTAAAAGGCGAACAGGATGTGATTGCCTTTGCACAGGAGAAGGATATGGCGTATGCCCAGATATTCTTTATTCGCAGCGGCAGGATCATCGGCAGAGAGGGGTTCACCATGCAGGGAACTCTATCGGAAGAAGCCATGCAGGTAATGACCGATTTCGTAAAGCAGTTCTACTCTTCAGCAACCTATGTCCCCTCACTCATCCTGTTGCAATATCCAATACTGGATAAAGCCGTTATCGAGGGCTGGCTTGCCAAGAAAAAAGGCAGCGCTGTGAAGATACAATCGCCTTTAAGGGGAGATAAAAAGCAGCTTGTGGATACGGCAGCCCTGAATGCCAAACGCGGACTCGAGGAGTTGAAGATAAAACAGATATCCGGCCAGTCCGGCATCAATGCGGCACTGGAAGAATTGCAGAAAACACTCGACATGACGGCATTGCCGCATCGAATTGAGGGTTACGATATCTCGAATATACAGGGCAAGGATGCTGTCGGCAGCATGGTAGTCTTTGAAAAAGGGCGCCCTAAAACCGCTCATTATCGCCGTTTCAAAATTAAAACCCTGCAGCAACCGAACGATTATGCCATGATGCAGGAAGTTATCAGGCGCCGTTTTGGCCGTTACAGGGATAGCCGCCAGGAGACTGCCGATACCTGGAAAATCATCCCCGACCTTATATTGATAGACGGGGGTAAAGGACAGGTCAGTTCGGTAATGGAAATCCTGAAAGACATCGAAATTGATTCACTACATGTAATCGGATTGGCAAAGGAAAACGAAGAGATATTCACCCCCGGTGCTTCTTTGCCGATAGTGCTGCCTAAAAATTCGCCGGCATTGCAACTGCTGCAGCGGGTCAGAGACGAGGCGCACCGTTTCGCTGTCGGCTACCACCACAATCTGCATAAAAAGAAAACCTTTGTTTCCGCTCTTGACGGAGTACCGGGCATCGGGCCAGCCCGCAAGAAAGCCCTGTTAAAACAATTCGGTTCGGTATCCGGAATCAAATCAGCTTCAATCGAAGAATTATCGGCTGTAAAAGGCCTGAATGCGGCACTTGCTCAAAGGTTGAAAGAATACCTGTAAAACAGCAGCAATTTTCAAAATTTATAAAATACTCAAAATAATGACCCAAACACCTCTTGACAATATCACGATTAAATATTAAATTAAATATAATCGTAGATAATCCTGTTAAAATGTGAACGGTTTAAAAATAATCATCGCCAACGGGGGATTATGAAATGTTACGTTCCAACGATGATAATTATTATCGCGCCAGAGCTATGGATTTCATCAGGTCGCGGGAAACGGTAAACAAAGAACTTCTGGAAGCAAATATGATGCAGCGCAGGAATAGTATCGAAGCTATGAGGCAGCGTTATACGACCATGCAAAAGGTTACCAGAGATAATAACGCACTCTACATCGCCCATAAATGCCACAACTGCACCGGCAGTATCGATAACACCATACTGGCAGCTCAATACAGCAAAATGGAAGCCATCAACAGCGAAAGAACCGATAATAAATCACAGGCCCCGGTTCGGGCACGCAATCTGGATATTAATGCACTGAGGAAACGCTACAATCTAGATAATTGAGCGGTTTTATTTTAACAGGTATTTAGCGATGGCTGCCGCCACTCCGCCATTCTCCACGTCGAGCGTTATGTCATCTGCCATTGTTTTCAATACGTCATAGGCGTTTCCCATCGCCACTCTCGTTCCAGCCGCTTCAAAAAGAGGTATATCGTTAAGCCCATCCCCTATCGCCAGTACTTCATCCTTTTTCCATCCATAGAATTCACTTAAAAACCGTAAAGCGGCTCCCTTTGATACCCCCGGATCAACGATATTCATAAACTCGATATCGGGATACGCCGGCGAGTGAGCCGGGGAAAAATGAAATACCCCGTCGAACTCCTTTTTAAACAGCAGAATTTGAGCATCTTCCTCTTTGCTGTGTGAAATCAACTCTGCCTTTACGATTTTGTGACTTTCGCATATTTCGTCGAGGTTTTCAATTATAGGGTCGACTCCGAAGAAGTTGTGGTGTACCGCATCCGACCAGTTCGTCCTTTCGGCATAGAATTTTTCGGTAGTATATAGCTCAAGGTATATATTATTGGCACGGGCAAACTCCACCGCCCTTTTAAGCATCTTTTCATCAATAGTTTTCATATAGATGGTCTCGTTTGTAAGAGGGTCGCTGATAACCGCTCCGTCAAAAAAAGTATGATAACCTTTAAGCGATAGATCTTCGATAATAGTGCGGCAGGCGTTCATCACCCGCCCGGTAGAAAGCGAAACCTGCACTCCGCCCGCTTGCGCTTTAGCGATTGCCTGTGCATCGGCCGCGGATATCCTGCCGTCTTTATCCACCAGCGTTCCGTCGACATCCACAATCAGTAATTTATATTTCATCATCTATCCCTGCATAAAAACTATCCTTAATTTTATCACAAAGATCATATTAATTCTTTTTTATTTTGGATGCTGCACAGCCATCTCTAACTTCACGATAATACATTCGTGCTACTTTTATTTATCTTCTGTTTCAAGTAGAATATTGCCATCATGAAAGATAATCCGACACCAATCCGTCAACAGTACCTGAAAATCAAGCGGCAGTATCCCCATGCCATTCTGTTTTTCAGGCTGGGAGATTTCTACGAAACCTTCGATGAGGATGCTAAAATCACCTCACGCGAACTGGAAATCGTACTGACCTCCCGCAGCATGGGTAAAAACTATAAAATACCGATGGCCGGCATCCCCTATCATGCAGTGGATGACTATCTGGCAAAGCTGATAAAACGCGGTTATAAAGTCGCCATCTGCGAACAGATTACCAGGCCGGGAGAAACAAAGGGCATCGTCGAACGCGATGTCGTTCGCCTGGTAACGCCGGGAACTGTAGTCGAGCCGGGGCTTCTGGAGGGCAAAGCCAATAATTATCTTGCCGCTGTAATAACGGACGGCGAAATGGCCGGTATTGCCTACGTGGATATTACCACCAGCGAGTTCTCAACCACCCAGCTTCCCCTCCACCGACTTGGGGTAGAACTGGAAAGATTGCAGCCTGCCGAAATTGTTACCATACCGGATTATCAACTGCTGGAGATAAGCTTCAAGCCTTCTATCAGCCACCTCGAAAATTACCGCTTC
>JAAYNN010000078.1 GCA_012520835.1 Dehalococcoidales bacterium | reverse complement strand
TTCATGGAACGAAATGGACAGCGGAACTGAAAATGACCTGCTGGCTGTTTGGGGAAGTTCGGCAAATGATATTTATATCGCTGGCGCAGACGGAACTATTTTGCATTATGACGGTAATTAACCATACAAAAGGTGATTTTTTTATACATATGATGCATCTGTCAACAGGTGCTTGGGGTTTTATCTGGGTTTTAATAGTACAACTAGTCCTTGCAATTGGTATTGCATGGATTAAAGCTGCATCTTAAATATTAAAAAGTTAATCTGTTCAGCAGTAGAAAATTCTTTATCTATAATCTAAATAAATGGTAACGGGATACATGTAATATAATATTAACCAATAGTGTAAGCTATTTTAAATGAGGGAGGATCAATACAGATGAAAGAAAATAGCAATAAATTAATCAAAGTATTGAAACGAACAGGGCAAATACTGGGAACCATAACATGCTCTCTTATGATATGCTTATCGATTTACGCTGCCATTTATAATCATATAAATGGTACTAATACCATTCCTGTATATATCACTATACTTGCAGTTATTATACTTATTCTTTGTATATTCCTCGTCTGGCGAGAAGACATACCGGGAGCAATTCTATTAATCATCGCCTCAGGAGGGGCTCCTCTCTATATTCAGGTAATAGACACCAATTTTAAGGCATGGTTATTCCTAGGCACACCGTTTGTCTTATCTGCAATCCTCCTATTCACAGCAGGGATAATATCGAGAAAAATAAAGAATAAAAATTTGTTGCAATAGGTAAAATCACGAAAGACGAACTGGCAGAAATTAAGAGGAATCTGGAGTAGCTAAACGCAACCTTCCACACAGGGATTTATTGTTGAGCGCATCAATTAGCCCGCCACGTACGTCAGTCATTAAAGCCCTAACGGGTCAACGTCGATAATCCACCCCTGCGGAATGCTGATTTTTGAAAGCAGTGCGGCAGGATTAATCCCGCGCAGGATGATTTGCCAGCGGTACCTGCCGCGCAGTTTCTCGATATAGGCAGGGGAGGGGCCGAGTATATCGATCCCGAACAACCCGGCTGATTCCATTTCAAAAAGCAGTTGTTTTTTCATGCGCTCGGCTTCTTTGCGGCATACCGTATCGTTGGCATGGATGCAGGTCATCTTTATCAGCTTCGTGAACGGGGGGTTCTTCAGCTCTTTCCTGTAATCGATTTCCTGCCGGTAGAAAGCGGCATAATCGTGGTTTATGGTCGCCTGTATGGCATAGTGGTCGGGCATGTAGGTTTGAATGATTACTTTTCCCCCCGCCTCCCCGCGCCCGGCGCGCCCTGCCACCTGCGATATCAACTGGAAGGTTCTTTCCCCGGCTCTGAAATCCGGCAGGTTCAAACCGGTATCCGCTATCACCACACCTACCAGCGTTACATTGGGCAGGTCTAAACCTTTTGCCACCATCTGCGTTCCGATCAGTATGTCGGCTTTGCCTTCCTTAAATGTATCGAGTATCTTCCGGTGCCCGTCTTTCCCCTTGATGCTGTCGCTGTCCCAGCGCAGAAGCCTGGCTTTGGGAAAGGCGGCGGCGGTTTCCTGCTCCAGTTTCTGCGTTCCCAGCCCCAGGAATTTGATGCGTGCACTGCCGCACCGGGGGCATGTTTTCGGCGTTCTTTTTTTATAGTTGCACTGGTGGCAGAGCAGAAAATCGTTGTCGGAGTGATAGTTTAAGCTGACATAACAATTGGGGCACTGCAATACACTGCCGCAGTCGCGGCATTGAACGAAGGTGGAGGCGCCGCGGCGGTTGAAGAAGAGAATCACCTGTTCTTTTTTAGCCAGCGCCTGTTTTATTTCGGCTTCCAGCAAGCGGCTGAAGATGCCGGTATTGCCCGCTTTCAACTCTTCCCTCAGGTCAACGATTTCCACCCGCGGCAGGGGAGAGCCCTCGCCGGGGGTAACGCGCTCGGGCATTTGCAATAGAATGTAATCCCCTCTTTGCGCATGGTAGTATGTGGAAACATCGGGAGTGGCGCTGCCGAGGACGACTGTTGCCCTGTTCAGTTCGGCAATTTTTAGAGCTACATCCCTGGTGTGGTAGCGGGGAGAGCTGTCCTGCTTGTAAGTCCACTCGTGCTCCTCGTCGATTACAATCAGCCCGAGGTCTGGCTGAGGCGAAAATACGGCGCTGCGCGCCCCGATGACCACATCGTAATTGCCGTCGTTTATCTGTCGCCACTGGTCGAACTGCTCTCCCAGCGTCAGCCTGCTGTGGATAACGGCGACGCGCTGCGGAAAGCGCGCGGCGAATCTATCGATTGTCTGCGGGGTCAGGGCGATTTCAGGCACCAGCACGATGGCGCGTTTGCCCAGTTTGATGGTTTCAGCCAGCGCCTGCAGATAGATTTCCGTCTTGCCGCTGCCGGTTACCCCGTGCAGTAAAAAAGTGCCCGGCGTATTGTTGTTCAGGCTGTTCCTGATGTCGTTAAAAGCGGCTTGCTGCTGCGCCGTCAGCTTTAAATGGGGAGTCTTTTTAATATCATCGTAAGAGAGCGGCTGGCGCTTTACCTCCGTCTCTTCAATTGTTATCAGTCCCTTGTTTGCCAGTGTTTTGATCGTTTCCGTCCGGCAGGCGGTTTTTTGCCGCAATTCGGCCAGTGAAATCGTTCCCGATTGCGTTAAAAATGCCAGTATCTGTGCCTGTTTAGCCGCCCTTCCGGCATGCAGGCGCATGATTTCCTGTTCGGCTGTATCGCTATCTACCGCCAGTGCGATAATATGCTCTTTTTTCGGTTTTACCCGCACCGGCCCCGTTTCATAGTTTTTTACAATCAAATTGCGCGACATTAATTGTGAAACTGCCGAGCGTGCTGTCTTAACCCCCAGCAGCTTTTCCAGTTCTTTAATCGCAACCTTTTCTTTCTGCTTCAGGAGGCTGATGATTTTGGACTGCTGCGCTGTCAGCCCGGAAAGTTCGCCGTCTTCGATGTTTCCGGCTATGGAAATACAGGCTATTGTGCTGCGTTCGAATCCCGGCGGCAGCATGGTGGATAAGGCGTCAAAAAGGGGGTACATATAGTAATCGCTCATCCACTTTGCCAGCTCCAGTTGTTGGGGTGAAAGTATCAGGGGAGGTTCGATAACTGTACTGATATCCCTGGTCTCTTCGACAGCCGGGACGGCATCGATTGAGATGACTATTCCCTGCAGGGTTTTATTGCCGAAAGGAACCCAGACAGCCTGTCCGGGGACAATATCCATTCCGCCGGGGATGGAATAACTGAAAGTACGGCTCTGTGAAACCGGAGAGTTGACACTGACTTCAGCGTAGGGCAAAACGCGCACTCCTTAATCTGATGGGAGCAGTCTATGTTAAATAAAACAGCAGGTTCCCCTGAAAAAGAAACCTGCTGCGATCGTTGCTACTATAATACGCGTCTTTCTTTGATGCGGGCAGCTTTACCGCTTAATTTACGCAGGTAGAATAATTTGGCGCGGCGTACCTTGCCGTGACGGGTCACTTCAACCCTGGCAACCAGCGGCGACATAAACTGGAAGGTTCTTTCCACACCCACTCCGTGAGATATACGCCTGACGGTAAAATTGCCGCCGTCAGCCCTGCGGCATATCCTGATTACCACGCCTTGGAAGATCTGTATGCGTTCCTTATCTCCTTCTTTGATGCGGCTGTGTACCTTGACGGTGTCACCGGGGGACAGTTCGGGAATATCCGGATTTGGTTTTATTTCTTCTATTAGTGCTTTGACATTCATTATTGTTTAGAACTCCTTAACCTGTCTATTAAAGCATTATCCGGAAAATTTTTCAAGTTTATACAAACTGATTTACAGATTGCGGTTATTCTTCCGGCGAAACCTTTTTGCCTTTTTCATTGACCAGCTTTATTTCCTCGGCGCTCAGTTCGGCTTTATCCAGAAGCTCCGGGCGGCGTTCCGCTGTTCTTATTATCGCCTGCCGGCGGCGCCATCTGGCGATTTCGCCGTGATTGCCGGACAGCAGGATTTCCGGCACTTCCCAGTCCTTGAAAAGCGGCGGCCTGGTGTACTGCGGGTATTCCAGCAAACCGGCGGAGTGGGAGTCGTCTTTAGCCGATTCATCCGAGCCGAGCACTCCGGGTATGAGCCGCGTCACCGCGTCTGTAATGACCATTGCAGCCGGTTCGCCGCCGCTTAAAACATAATCGCCGATGCTGATTTCATCGGTTGCCAAATGCCGATGTACGCGTTCGTCAACTCCCTCATAATGGCCGCAGATGATAATCAGGCGGTCGTACTCAGCAAGCTCTGCGGCAATTGTTTGTGAAAAAAGACGCCCCTGCGGTGTCGTCAATATTATTGATACCTTTTTATCATTATCATCCGGCTGCCTGATGCTTTCCACCGCCTCGAAAATCGGTTCCGGCTTCATAACCATGCCGGCGCCGCCGCCGTAAGGGTAATCATCGACGACATGATGCTTATCATGGGTATAATCGCGGATATTCCATATATTGAACTCCACCAGCTTGTTTTCAACTGCCCGCTGAAAAATGCCGGTACTGGAAAAATCCTCGAACATTTTCGGAAAAAGCGTCAGAATATCGATGCGCAATCGGTTTCTCCTTTATATAAAGTCTTATTCATTATTATATATATTATATCGATATCGCGGGAAGACAGTCCGCAATCATATCCGCAAAAAGCAATTTTCAACACAGCAGTTATTTTATCATAACCGGAGTGGTTTTGTGCGCCCATGCAGGATACGTATATCCGGGCGAAAAGTATTACTGTCCGAAGGCGGGCATTATTCCCCTTTTCTTTATTCAAATATTACTTTCTGTTTTTTCGCGGGAAAATATCAGTACTTTTTTCCTATATTTAAGCGTGGAAAAAAGAATTATCTGAAAATTTCAAAAAAAGATCTGTAAAGTATTGACAAATGCGGGTCTAAATGTAGTAGAATGGTAGAAAGTGGTAGAAAGTGGGAGAAAAAGGGTGTTTATGTGGCTTTTTTTCTCGGCGGTGGGAAAAATAAAAAAACAGGTCAACATAAAAGGATAGATGGAAATGTTTTTCGGTGAATTTGGTTACAGGATGGATGAAAAGGGCAGGATACCTCTGCCACCGCGTTTCAGGGCTCAGTTGAAGGATGGACTGGTTTTAATACCCGGCGTGGAAAACTGTATCACGGCGTATACCATGAACGAATGGACAAGGATAGCCGAGTCGCTGAACAGTAAAAGCGGTGTCGCCCACAGCAAGCTCAGGAAATTGAACCGGGCTTTATTCTCTTCGGCTTTCCACATCAATCTTGACGGACAGGGCAGAATAAGTCTACCGGTACAGTTAAGAGAGCATGCGGGGATAGAAGAGGAAGTGATTGTGGTAGGTGCCAATAGCAACCTTGAGTTATGGAACAAACTGGCATGGGAGCAAGAAAAAGCCAGCAGCCGTGAAAAGGTATGGGAAATAATCGAGAACATGGAAGAGAATAAAGAGGCTTAATTGGTAATGAGGTCATACAAAGTGCATGTTCCTGTAATGAAGCAAGAGGTTATCGAAGGGCTTGCCGTTCAACCGGGCGGTCGTTATATAGATTGCACGGCTGGAAGCGGCGGTCATGCCGGCGCTATCTTGAAATACAGTTCCCCCGGCGGCCAACTGCTCGGCATCGATGCCGACCCTTCGGCAGCTGATACTGCACGCAGGCGCCTGGCCGGCTATGGCAGCGCCGTAGTAATAGAGAACGATAACTTTGTAAACCTTGAAAAAGTATGCGCCAAATACGATTTTATGCCGGTTCACGGCATTTTATTGGACCTCGGCCTCTCTTCGATGCAACTTACCGATAACGGCCGCGGTTTCAGTTTTCAGTATGCCGCACCGCTGGATATGCGTTTCAATCCCGAACAGAAAATTACGGCGGAAGATATCGTTAACCGGTACTCCGAAGCTGATCTGGCGCGCATTATCAGGGATTACGGGGAAGAACCTGCCGGCAACCGTATCGCCAGGGCTATAGTAAACGAACGCCCGCTAAGCACTACCATCGAACTGGTAAAAATAGTGGAACAGGCACTGGGTTTCAAGCGGGGCCGGATTCACCCGGCTACCAGGACATTCCAGGCCTTGAGAATAGCTGTCAACAATGAATTGGAGCACCTTGAATCGACGCTCAGACAGGCGGTCAATCTTCTGGGCTATGAGGGCAGGCTGGTGGTAATCACCTATCATTCCCTTGAAGACCGCATCGTAAAGCAATTCATGCAGCATGAAGCTAGGGATTGTGTCTGCCCGCCCGAAGCCATGGTATGCGAGTGTCATCATACAGCCAGCTTGAAATTAATCAACCGTAAAGTAATTACTCCGGCGGTTGAAGAAATCAGCCGCAATCCTCGCAGCCGCAGCGCCAAGCTGCGCATTGCCGAACGCACAGCCTCGCGTTTGGAATGGGACGGAATAGCTAAACGGAAATACAATGCAGAGGAAA
This sequence comes from Dehalococcoidales bacterium, assembly GCA_012520835.1. Taxonomy (GTDB): domain Bacteria; phylum Chloroflexota; class Dehalococcoidia; order Dehalococcoidales; family UBA5627; genus UBA5627. The sequence continues at coordinate 19,664 of JAAYNN010000078.1, read as the reverse complement.
ATAGCGGCAGTTCCTGTCAAAGGTCTTCCATGCTTAAAGAAGCATGCGGTTTGTTTTAAGACTTATTGACGGGTAATCCTGGCGATCTCTTATAACCGGAGGTCTCAAATATGTGAATGATAAAAATAAATATATGGTCGGTAACAAAAATAAGGAGAGGAGGAACTAGATGAATAAGCGGTCTATTATTACTTCGATTGATGTTGGCACCACCAAGATCTGCACCACTATCGCCGAAACAACCGGCAATGGTGATGCTTATGTTGTCGGTGTTGGTATAACTCCGTCGAACGGGTTGCACAAGGGGTTGGTCGTCAACATAAACGAAGCCAAAGAAGCGATCAGAAATTCGGTCAGGAAGGCGGAGCAGTCCTGCAATTACAAGATCGAGTCAGCCTATGTGGGTGTTACGGGGAGGCATGTGGATTCGGTAAACAACAAGGGAGTGGTGGCGATTACCCGTAACGACAGATTGGTTAGGCCCGACGATTTGAAGAGGGTGCTTAACAGTGCTCAGAGTATTAAAGTACCCAATGACAGAAAACTATTACATGTAATTCCCCGCGGTTACTCTGTCGATGGACAGGTGGGAGTCAAGAATCCGGTCGGCATGTATGGTTTCAGGCTGGATGTTGAAACCCACATCATTACTGCAGCGGCAACATCGATTCAGAACCTCGTTAAATGTATCAGGGGCATCGGTCTCGATATCGAAGACCTGGTGCTGGAGCCGCTGGCATCCGGCGAAGCTGTCCTGACAGAGGACGAAAAACAGGTCGGCGTGGTACTTGCCGATATCGGCGGAGGCACCACCGACATCTGTATCTTCAAGGATGGCAGCATCTGGCACAGCGCTATACTGCCGGTTGCCGGTTATCAGCTGACACGTGATATCGCCATCGGCCTCGGGTTACCGTTCGAGGTAGCCGAAGAAATGAAGAGGCGGTACGGCAGCGTAATGCCGGTATACGAGAGCAAGATCGATGCCAACAGCCCGATATCCGAAGACGGTCACGGCGTCTCTTACAACGACCTGTGCGATATCATCAGGGCCAGAGTTGAAGAAATCCTGAGGCTTATCCTCCTTGAAATGCCTGGTTCGGATTATGAGTCGTTAGTACCGGCTGGCCTTGTGCTGACCGGTGGCAGCGCCAACCTTTCAGGTATAGAGGTTCTCGGCCGCGATATACTGAAACTGCCCGTCAGGGTCGGTTTACCCAATCGTGTATCCGGTATCGTCGATTCATTGAACGACCCTGCCTATGCCACCAGCGTCGGCCTGCTTCTGTGGGGTGCTAAAAATCAGAGCACCAAGAAGAAATGGAAAGGCAATTGGTTCGCAGACAGGATGAAACAGGTTACCAGCAAGCTGGTACAGATATTCAAATAAATTAAATAATTAAGAAGTATAGGAGGATAAAAATAATGGCTAAGACAAGTTTTGTACCAAATCCGGCAAAAATTAAAGTTATCGGCCTTGGCGGCGGCGGTTGTAATGCAGTGACCCGCATGGTCAGGGAAGAAATCCAGGGCGTTGAGTTTATTGCAATGAACACCGATGCCCAGGCACTGGCTATAACCGAGGCACCCATCAGAATCCAGCTCGGTGAAAAATTAACCCGAGGTCTGGGTGTCGGCGGCGACCATCTGAAAGGACAGAAAGCAGCAGAAGAGAACAGGGATGAACTCAGAGAGCTTATCGCCGGTTCAGACATGGTTTTCATCACGGCAGGCATGGGCGGCGGCACCGGTACCGGTTCTGCTTCCGTAGTTGCCGAAGTTGCCAAGGAGAGCGGGGCTCTCACGATTGCGGTAGTTACCAAACCATTCGGCTTTGAAGGAGTTCATCGTTCCAAAGTGGCAGAAGACGGCATCGCCAAGTTGCTTCCGAAGGTCGATACCCTGATTATCATTCCGAACGATAAACTGCTCGACCTCTGCGACCAGAAGACCGGCGTCGACAGCGCCTTCAAGATGGCTGACGATGTTTTGCGCCACGGCGTACAGGCTATTTCCGAAGTCATCACCGTTCCGGGCGTTATCAACCTGGACTTCGCCGATGTTAAAGCGGTTATGAAAGATGCCGGCCCGGCATGGATGTCCGTTGGACGCGGCTCAGGCAAGAACCGTGCGGTCGATGCAGCCAAGGAAGCTCTGGCCAGCCCGCTCCTAGAAGTTACCATCGACGGCTCGAAGGGTGTTCTTTTCAACGTCGTCGGCGGCAGTGACCTCTCACTCTATGAAGTAAACGAGGCCGCTGAAGTAATCAGGCAGGCAGTCGACGAAGATGCCAACATCATATTTGGTGTAGCCACCGACCCGAACATGGGCAGCGATGTCAGGATTACACTCATCACCACCGGTTTTGTTTCAAAGACAGGGTTTACGGATAATAGAGAGGAAGACGAGATCACCAAACACCTCAAGGGAATCAAGACCGAAGAAGAACTGGATATCCCGTCATTCATCAGGCGGCCGCTTTACACCAAGCCGCGCCAGGTAGTTACTCCGGTCGATAGAGTCGTCCATAACGAAAAGAAAACCAGGTCGTGGTTTAGGTAGGTCGATTTTAAAAGTCGATTAAGTTAATAAGACTCGATGAAAAGCCGCAGGCTCTAAAGCCTGCGGCTTTTGTGTTTATTATCAGAGCCTTATCGAAGGATGTTGAGTCACGTAGTTCGGAACGAAATCCCGACAGGTCGTGATCGAATTATAGCGGCGTCGATGGTGTTAATATTCCATCAGTCTTGTGCCGACTGGTCGGGGGGCAACACGGGTGGAGTTCTTTATCGTCCTGACTCAATAAAATTCTTACCGCATAGTACTATATTCCCAAATTCCACTGCCAAAGTACCCCAATTACGTTCAAATAGCACAATTCATTGCAATTATTTGTTAATTATTTTGTTGTCGTATTGGAGAAAAAGCTAAAAAATATGCAACCTTTTTAAAGAAAATTCGTTTTCCTATATAGAGGGATTAAAATATTTTTAGAAAAACAGGGGTTTGTTAAGGTCGTGTTAAGGTTGGAGTGATAGAGTATAAAAACGGAAAAAAGAATGATAATTTAGTACTGTTTGTGCAAAAAATAGTTAAAAACGGGGTTATTTTTATATAAAATTCATAATTTGTTCAGTATTGTATGACATAATATAATCATATACAAAAACCATACACGATAAACGAAGGTTGTTGGCATTATGTTTTATATAGCATTGCAAAAAGTGTATGGAGTATGGCAAGAAGACCTTACAAGTTCCTGCCCTTAGCAATGGGACAGGGCGGGGATTATTTAAAGAATAATTTTATAAAGGATAAAGGAAAATGAAAAAAAGGATATTGTATTCAATAATTATATTATTGTGCATATCGCTTACGGGGTGCACAGATGAGCCTGTTGCAGGAGACACAAGCAAGCCTCTAGCTGTAAATATACACTCACCCCAAAGCGGAGCGTGCTTCAGCGTTAATGTGCAGAAGGTAATCGGTATTGTTTCAGACCCTGAAGCGACGGTACATGTTAACGGCATAGAGGCGGCGGTATCACAAGATGGTTCTTTCTATGCCTATATAGACCTTATCGAGGGTGAAAACGTTATCGAAGCCGAGGTCGTGCGTGGCAAAGCTACTGTTTCGGATGCAGTTACAGTTAGTTTTACACCGGCGCTGGCAGTCATTCTTGATATCGAATATGAAAGTGGTGTCAATTATCTAACAACTCCATTGACAGTATCAGGTTTCGTAACACATCCCGAGGCTACTGTTACGGTCGACGGCAATCCGGTAGCGGTATCTGTGGACGGCAGCTTTACCACAGAGGTACAGCTTACCGTGGACTATCATTCGATTACAGCAGTGGTCGAACTCAATGGTGTAGAGGATAGTTATAGCTATTTAATACTCGTCAGTTCTGAAGGGCATCTGAATCCTGTCCCCGGCTGGCGTTCTTTTTATATGGGCAGGACTATCTACGAAAATAAAATTCAGCTCGAAGCGGGCGAGGTAAAGTCTTTCGATGTAAAAAAAGAAATACGCAAAAATGTAATGGTACCTACTGATTTCAACTGGGACATATGTGCCGTGGGGGGTGAATACCAAGATGACGAGATACCCGCCCCGAAGGGCCTTGAGGTAAGTATTGAACCAGCTTCTTTTATAGTATACCCCAATACCACTTATATATTGCCATTGACTGTATTAGCAGCTTCCGATGTTCAAGCTGGTACGTATTTCTTTAAGCTGGAGAGTCATGGCGATGTCCATTCGTCTGAGTGGATTGAAATTGTAATAGAGTAAGAAGGATTGAGGAAAAATAAAAAGGAGCTATTAACATGTATTCTTTTGATTGGGGTTTTATCTGGGTTTTAATAGTACAACTAGTCCTTGCTATCGGTATTGCATGGATTATCGTTCAATGGGTCAAATTATTCAGCAAGAAAAAAGAGACAAGGCCTCCTCTTGATATCGCCAAAGAACGCTATGCCAAGGGCGAAATCACCAAGGAAGAACTGGATGAGATAAAACGGAATCTGGAATAACAAGCTGTAACTTTTTTAATAAAACGCTGCTATATATATAGACAGGGCTTCCTCTATTTCCTGACAAAAGGAGGGGAATATGGAAATAAACAGGCTCTATGGAGTATGGCAGCGAATACTGTTATGGCGTCAGATGATGAAAAGCCACCTGCCACTCGTAATGATTCTGATACAAAATATTATAATGCACCTGTAATTTATAATGGTACTAATGTTGGAAATTTTTGCCATATAGTATATTGGGAGTGGGATTATACATATGTTATAGACTGGGATCTATCCTATATTGCAACACAAGGTGCACAAGGCTTATATAGAAGTCTTTTCTTGGGAGCTATTCAAGATTCAGCAAACTATGTTAACCGAGTTGAATGTATTAGTGAAGCGATGTTTGGGATTTATTTTTATGGGGACACTGGTTATAAGAATCGCTTAGGTATTGTAGTTGTTACTATTGAAACGGTGCATTATGCGGATGGAAGTTATATTAGAATAACATAAATGAGAAATAGAAGGCAGCAGGTTCAGGAACAGGATATTTTGGTTCGTTCATTTCTGAATCTGCTTAACATCGGAATTCATATCAACCCTCTTCCCAAGTTATCTTTGAGGTGGTATGCTAGTGTCGCGATAATAATCATATCCTAAAAAGGAGGCTGTTATGGCGGAAGAAAATGTAATTGTAACCAGAGGGCTTACGAAGAGATTCGGCAATAAGAAGAAAAGTATTATCGCAGTAGACAACCTTGATCTGGAAGTGCACAGGGGAGAGGTTTTCGGTTTTCTGGGGCCTAACGGCTCGGGGAAAACGACTACCATCGGAATGCTTTTGGGATTGATATGGCCGACTTCGGGTTCGATAGAGTTTTTCGGTGATGGCAAAAGCAAGCCGGCAAAGTTACTAAGGAAAGTCGGAGTTGTGATGGATTCACCCTCTTTTTTCTCGCACCTGTCGGGACTTAACAACCTGTGGTACTTTGCCATTATAACGAATTGTGCCAGTCGCGGGGATATTGACAAAGCCATAGAGATGGTAGGGTTGAATGAGAGGGGCAAAGACAAGGTACGCACATATTCAATGGGAATGAAACAGCGTTTGGCAGTGGCTTTGTCGCTGATGCATGACCCCGAACTGGTGATCATGGATGAGCCTACCAACGGACTCGACCCTACCGGAATCATAGAGTTCCGTGAAACGATACGCAGGCTTCGCGAGAACGGGAAGACGGTATTTATATCCAGCCACCTGTTGAGTGAGGTAGAGAAGGTCTGCAGCCATGTCGCATTAATAAATAGGGGCAGGATTCTGGCGAAAGGGTCTGTAGGGGAACTGCTGGGAAAGATGAAAGCGATTTGGTTCAAGGTATCGGATGCCGACGGGGCAATCTGCCTGTTAGAAGGTGTTGAGTGGATAAAGTCGGTGAAGAAGAAGGAAACCGGACTGGTCGTGGCGGAAGCGGAAGAGGAAAGGGCTTATGAGATAAATAAACTGCTTATATCCAACGGAATCCATGTCAATGAGATGAAGATAAGCGAAGGGTCGCTGGAGGATTTCTTCCTTGCTACGATAGATGCTGGAGAGACGGTGAAATGATAAGGCTGGTACTGGCAGACCTCTTCCAGTTCCTCAGGAGGTGGCTGCCGTACGTTCTGTTGCTGATAATGTTTCTTTCTTTAGTAAATGAAACAGACACAGCTTATTATCAATTAAAATGCTTGTATAATGACTATCCGGATCTCACCTATTTCGATTACGCTGCAGCTTTGGAACACACCGATCCTAATTCGTTATATGTAACAATACCTTATTCAGGTGAAATAACAGCCCCTTGGCTTCAATTGGAGGGGCATAATGGTGAAATAACAATACCCAGATATACTTTTAATAAACTTGTATTACCCCATTCTGTGAATCACATGTTTGAAACTATGGCTATGGGTTATGATTTTTTATTATTTATCATACTGGCGGCATCGTTTATCGGTACAGGATATCGGTGCGGTACATTGCGCCAGTCACTGGCAAGGGGAATAAGAAGAACCGCATATCTCGGATCCAAGTATATTACGCTGGTAATACTTGCATTGCTTTTCATTCTGGCAAAGATAATTTTTTCGCTTGCGGTTGGAATGATAACAACCAGTACGGTAATCGGCGGGATAACATGGGATTTCATATCGATGGATACAGCAGGATATCTTCTTTCCTCAATGGCGCTGATTACTTTAATACTGATGGTCTACGCTTCATTTACAGCTCTGTTCTCCATCGTCTTAAAATCCAGTATTGCAGGTATGATAGCCGGTGTACTGTATCTGCAAATAGAGGTGTACACGTTAAGGACATTCGTTATTAATAATGCACTTGCCGCAAACTCACTGGAATGGCCGGTATATACAATTGGATACAATGCTAATTATCTATTAGAGCTCATATCACCTAATGCAATTTATGGGTACGGGACATATTTGAATCAAAGTCTCACAAGTGCAACGCAGTCGTTGCTGGTGCTGGTGGGATACTGCATAGTTTTTATTGCGATGGGCTTTTTAATATTTAGAAAACAGGAATTGAGCAGGGAATGATAATGGCGATGTCGGAAGTTGGGAAGAGATGATAAGGCTTGTAGGGGCGGATTTGTTTAAATTCCTCAGGAGATGGATGCCGTATATCCTGTTGTTATTGTCATGTTTGTACATGGCGTATCTGATAAACATAGATTATTCTTTGGCAAAACACTCTCTGGAATCGCTTTCCCCTCTTACTTATGATGATTTTGCAGCAGCGTTGGAACAAACAGATCCGAATGAAGAGAATGTAACGATATCTTATTCAGGTGATGGCTTTTCCGGCCGGAAGCAACTCTCCAGGCATACTTTCGATGACGTAGTCTTACCCGAATATATTGATGGAATGTTTGCCAATATGAATTATATCGTCCTGTTCTTGATTATCATGTTGGTAGCATCGTTTATCGGTACGGAGTACCAGTGGGGGACGTTGCGACAGACACTGGCGAGAGGGATAGGGCGGAATGTATATTTCGGCTCCAAGTATATTACGCTTGCCATACTGATTTGGCTGTTTGTTTGCGGAGCAACACTTTTCCTTCTTATTGCCGGTATGGTAACCAACTGGCTGGTAACCGGCGGGATAACGTGGGATTTCATTTCCACCGATACGGCAGGATTTTTACTTTCAGCTATGGGATTGATGACGCTGATAATGATAGCATATGCTACACTCGTTGCTCTTTTTTCTACTTTATTTAAATCAACTATTGTAGGGCTTGTCGTTGGGGTATTGTATCTGCAAACAGAGAATATGGTTATAAGCAAAATGCTTATCAGAACAGGTTCTAATGCATCTATTGTACCTTACTATGAACCGCTTCCAAATCCGCCGGAATGGCTATCGTACACTATTGGTTACAATACCCAGTATTTACTTGGGCACCTGTCGCCTACCTCGAGCTATGGTGCAACATTTTTAAATCATACTCTTACAGATTTAACGCAATCGGTGTTAGTGCTGGCGGGATACTGCGCGGTTTTTATCCTGATAAGTTTTCTTATCTTTCGCAAACAGGAATTGAGCAGTGAATAAAATATGATTGTCATAAATAACAGCAATATAACTGCCCCATTTTTTAATTAGTAAATCCGTAGGGACGGGCATTGCCCGTCCGCCAAATGCGAAGCATAGCCGTTATGGTTCGACAAGCTCACCACGAACGGCTAAGTAAGTGCTAACTTGGAACGGATTAGGAGTTTTATCTTCCCCACCCGCCGGATGCTTCGTTCGACCACCCCGAACTCAGCATGACAGTATTGAGGGAAGCCATTTTTACATAATACGGAGCTTCTTTCTTATCTTTTAAAAACCTAATTAATATTAACATCCCTCGCTCTTAAAATGCCCCAGGAAACATTTAAAAAAGTAGTGTCAATATGACTATCGTAGGGGTTGACGGACACTATATATTGTGGTATCCTTACACAGCTAACACAATATAATGAGGTGGCGGCTATGAAATGCCCCTACTGCAAGAGCGAAGATTTAAAAGTTATCGATTCCCGCGATGTCAATGACGGCATCAGAAGACGCCGGCAATGTCTGAGCTGCAATTCCAGATTTACCACATATGAGAGAATACAGCCCAGCAGCCTCTTTGTGATTAAAAAGGATATGCGGCGCGAGGAATTCAACAAGGAAAAGCTGCTGTCGGGGATGCAGAAAGCCTGCGGTAAACGCCCGTTGCCCATAGGCGCCATTGAAAAGTTAGCCGACGATATCGAAGCCGAATTATATAACATGGGTAAAAGCGAGATAGACAGCTATAAAATCGGTGACATGGTGATGGATGGCTTGCGGGAACTGGACTATATCGCCTATATCAGGTTTGCCAGCGTCTACCGCGATTTCAGCGATATCACCGATTTAAAGCAGGAAGTGGACACATTGATAAATGCCGGAACCGTCAGGAAAAATAAAGCCAGCGGGCAATTGGCTCTTTTACCGGACGAACCGGCAGAAAAAACTAAGCAGAAGGCAGGGAAATAACTATCATGGGCAAGACCAGTGATTCCAGCAGGAAGATTATAGACCGTACGCAGGTTGCCAGAATTATTTTTTCAGCAGCGGATTCGATGGGCATATCGGATAGGGAGCGCATCGAGCTTTTAACCAACCAGGTCATCGAAAGGCTGGAACGCCCGCAGACGCTGCCCGGCATGGAAGACCTGGTGCCTAAAAGTTATCGCATGCCGCTTTCTGCTACCAAATCCGAAATTCTGAGCGTGGTAAAAGAGTTCCTGGCAGATGAAAAAACGGAACAGGAAATTAAAAAAATAGAGCAAGAGAGCATGATTAAAAGCGAAAAAACGGATGATAACGGAAAAGGGCTGCAACCTGCTCCGCAAGAATCACCGCTAATTCAGGAAAAGACTATAACAAAGGAGAAAGAAGCTATGGTAGTTGCTTCACGAGCTTCTGAAGAGGTCAGTTTGACCGATAATGCCATCCAGGTACTGGAAAAAAGATATCTGAAGAAAGATAAGCAGGGGAAGGTTACCGAAACCCCTGAAGAATTATTCCGCCGTGTGGCGCATACGATTGCCCAGGCGGAGACCAAATACGGCACTAAAGCAGATGTAAACAGGTGGGAGGAAATTTTTTACCAGTTGATGCTTAAGCTGGAGTTTCTGCCCAATTCTCCCACATTGATGAACGCCGGACGCGAGCTGGGGCAGCTTTCAGCCTGTTTCGTTCTGCCAATAGAAGATTCCATGGAATCTATTTTTGAAACCGTTAAGAATACTGCCCTGATTCACAAGAGCGGCGGCGGCACCGGTTTTTCCTTCTCCCGCTTGCGCCAGGAGAGGGACAGGGTCGGCTCGACCGGAGGAGTTGCCAGCGGGCCTGTCTCATTCATGCGGGCTTTCGATGTGACCACTGATGTTATCAAGCAGGGCGGTACGCGCCGCGGCGCCAACATGGCTATACTCAGTGTTGACCATCCCGATATCATGAAGTTTATCACCTCCAAAGAGGATATGGTTTCGCTCACCAATTTCAACATCTCGGTGGCGGTAACCTCAGATTTTATGCAGGCAGTTAAAAGCGGCGCCGATTATAATTTAATCAATCCGCGTACTAAAGAAGTTGCCGGCAAACTCAATGCCAAAGAAGTATTCGACAAGATGGTCGAGCTGGCATGGAAAACAGGCGATCCGGGCATTATCTTCATCGAACGCATCAACAGGGACAATCCTACCCCGCAACTGGGACAAATCGAAAGCACCAATCCCTGCGGCGAGCAGCCCCTGTTGCCTTATGAATCGTGCAACCTCGGTTCGATTAACCTGGTTAAAATGCTGGTTAAGAATGGCAACAGTTACGAAATCGATTACGACAAGCTGGCGCAGACAGTCAGGTCATCAGTACGCTTTTTGGATGATGTTATCGATGTAAACAAGTATCCCATCCCCGAAATCGAGAAAATGTCGCGCAAAACGCGCAAAATCGGGCTGGGCATCATGGGGTTTGCCGATATGCTTTTACGTCTGGAAGTGCCCTATAACTCGGAGGAGGCTTTAAAGCTGGCGACCGATGTCATGGGCTTCATCGATAAAGAAGCCATGGCTTATTCTATTACACTGGCCGCAGAACGCGGCGCCTTCCCGGCTTTCAAGGGCAGCATCTACGACGTCCCGAACGGAGTAAAAATCAGGAATGCTTCCAGAACCACCATCGCTCCCACCGGTACGTTAAGCATCATTGCCGGCTGCTCCAGCGGCATCGAACCGCTGTTTGCCTTGAGCTACATCAGGAATATCCTGGACGGCACCAGGATGGTAGAGGTCAACCCATACTTCGAACAGGTAGCCAGAGATGGCGGCTTCTACTCCGAAGACTTGATGAAAAAACTGGCAAACGGCGCTCACCTGGCAGATATCAAGGGTATTCCCGAAAAAGTAAAGAAGGTTTTCGTAACGGCACATGAAATCGATACCAGATGGCATGTTATGATGCAATCGGCCTTTCAGAAATATACCAATAATGCCGTTTCCAAGACGGTCAACTTTGCCAAAGATGCTAAACCGGAAGATATAGCTAAAGTTTACATGATGGCTTATGAAGAGGGATTGAAGGGCATTACTATCTATCGCGACGGCAGCCGCGACGGCCAGGTATTATCCACCGGAACGGAAAAGAAGGAAGAAAAGCCGGCGCTAGTCGAACATACGCCGCGCCGCAGATCCAAGGTAACCACCGGCTTTACTGAGAAGGTCAATACCGGCTGCGGGCACTTGTATGTCACTGTCAATTCGGACGATCATGGTGTTTGCGAGGTATTTTCAAGCCTCGGCAAGTCGGGCGGCTGCGCTTCGGCTCAGCTCGAAGCCATCTGCCGTCTGATTTCCCTGGCTTTGAGGTCGGGTATCGATGTCGGTTCTCTCGTAAAGCAGCTTAAAGGCATACGTTGCCCGTCTATCGCCTGGGAAGGCGGCAAATCGACTTTATCATGTGCCGATGCCATCGCCGGGGTGATGGAACATCACTTCGACAGCGGGGATGGGGAAGGGGAGGAAGCGGTTGATAAACCGATGCAGGACTACGGGCTGGTCAAGAATATTGCCGGCCAGTGCCCCGATTGCGGCAGCATTCTGGTTTATGAAGAAGGGTGCTTCAAGTGCCCCGGCTGCGGTTATACCAAGTGCTAGTTCGGTTTAAGATCCTTTTATAAGCAGGTTATTGCCCACTCTTTTAGCAGAGTGGGCAATTTTTTTACTATCAGGACGTTTTAGCGGACGTCAATTGATCGTCCCATGTTTTTTATTTATTATGCTTCGTTCTCGCAAAGACGGCTGTATTGGTCATGCTGAATTCGTGTCCTTCGACAGGCTCGGATGAGCGGATATTACCAGAACATTATCGAAAGATGTTGAATTTCGTAGTTCGGAACGAAATCCCGACAGGTCGGGATCGAACCATAACGGCGATGAATTAAACCAGATTTCCGGCATCAATTCATTTGCATAATATATTCCATCGGGTTATAGTCATATTTAAAGCGCTATGACTAAACGGAAATTCTATGGCAAGAGATAAATACAGCAAGGGCGATGATTTAGTCAAGAAAGAGCAGGGTACCATCGTCAAGGACTGGGGGGGCAGGCTTCCCATCGCCTTGATTTACCCCAATACTTACTATATCGGTATGTCCAACCTTGGCCTTCAATCACTTTACCGCCTGCTCAACAGCTATGACGATGTTGCCTGCGAGCGCATCTTCTATGAAGAAGGCATGGTTTACAGCCTCGAAAACCTTTATGAAGTCTATGAATTCCCGGTGCTGGCTTTTACTGTTTCCTATGAACTGGACTATTTCAACGTAGTCAGTCTGCTAAAACAGAGCGGCGTCCCTCTGTATGAGAAAGACCGCGATAACAATCATCCCATTGTTATCGCCGGCGGTCCCTGCATTATTTCCAACCCCGTGCCTTTATCTCCTTTTATTGATTGCATGTGTATCGGCGAAGCGGAGGCTCTTATCCATCTGCTGTTAAATGTATTGAAGGATAGAGGCCTTTCAAGGGATGAAAAACTGGAGGCATTAGCAAAATTGCCGGGCATGTACGTTCCCAGATATTATAACGGCGGAAAAATCAGCCGGCAGTATCCGAAAAGCCTGCATGATGTTCCGGCCAGTTCAGCAGTTTTGACCAGCGAAACCGAACTGGGGGATTTATACCTTATCGAGGTAGAGCGCGGGTGCGGGTGGGGCTGCCGTTTCTGCATGGTCGGCAGTGCCTTTTCCCCGATACGTTTTCACTCTGCGGAAAACATCATCGAACAGGCGAAAAAAGGACTGGAGTATCGGAAAAGAATCGGGCTGGTGGGGCCGGTGGTTTCCGACCATCCGCAAATCGAAGAGATAATCGGCGCTATCCGGGAAATGGGTGCGGGTATTTCCATCAGCTCGATGCGCATCAAGCCGCTCTATGAATCCGTGTTGAAAGCCATTGTCGAAAGCGGGGCGCAGACAATTACGCTGGCGCCCGAAGCCGGTTCGCAGCGATTGCGCAGCGTCATCAACAAGCGCATCGATGAAGTTGACATAATGAACGCAGTGGATAAAGCCGCAGAATATCCGATTAAAATACTGAAGCTCTATTTTATGATCGGGCTGCCCTCTGAAAGCGACGGAGATATAGAAGAAATCGTATCGCTGGTCAATAAATGCCGTGATATATTGAACGCAAAGAGGGTCGGCTGCCGTATCGATATCAATATAGCTCCGTTTATTCCCAAGGCGGGGACGCCTTTTCAGTGGATGCCGATGGCTGATGAAAAAACTTTAAACCGCCGTCTTTCATTTCTGAAGAGGAAACTGGCTCCGCTGGGAGTACGGGTTAAAAACGAGAGCGTGGCCTGGAGCCATGTGCAGGGGGTGTTGTCGCGGGGGGATAGCAGAATTGCCGGGCTGCTGGCTGCTGTCGAGAAAGTCTCATTGGCGGAGTGGCGGCAGAAGGCAAAGGAATTGGATATCGACCTCGAACATTATACCGTCAAGCCATGGGATACGGGTATCCACCTGCCGTGGGATTTTATCGACTCGGGCGCTTCAAAAGAGAAGCTGATAGATGAATGCAAGAGGGCGGCATCATTATAAAAAACAATCCCCACCTGTCGGGACGATACCCGTCCTATATAATGTAATAAAGCGCTGCCATGTCTGTATTCAAAGGTAGAGATTGCTTTGCTTTACATTTGGAAAAACTCGCCGTGACATTTTAACAAGGGCATAAAAAAAGAGGGCGTAGCAGCCCTCTTTTTAATACAACCGGTTTAAAATCTATTGTCCGAGGAGTTCGTTTACCACCTCGTTGATTACCTGCCCTTCGGCTTTGCCTTTCAGCTGGGCTACCAGTTTACCCATCACCTTGCCCTTGTCCCTGGGCCCCTGGGCGCCGACTTCTGCGATTACCTTGCGGGCGGCAGCGACGATATCATCGCGGCTGGCCTGCTCCGGCAGGTATTTCTCGATAATTGCCAGTTCGGCTGTTTCTTTATCCACCAGGTCCTGGCGGTTGCCTTGCTTGAAAGCCAGAATGCTTTCCTTGTGCTGCTTGGCATCTTTGGCAATAACACCGATTATCTCGGATTCTTCCAGTTCACCGCGCTTGGCAATCTCAGCGTTGTGAATAGCCGATAAAAGCATGCGAATTACAGAACACGAGAGCTTATCGCCGCTCTTGAGCGCAATTTTCAGGTCTTCGTTAAGTTTTTCTTTTAATAGCGATGGCATCTGACTTAACTCCTCCTATCTCCTGTTCGCTCTGGCAGCTTTGTTTGCCTGACGTCTGCTGGCTGCTTCCTTGCGTGCACGCCTGGTTAACGGTTTCTGGTAGCGCCCTCTGCGGCGAACCTCTGACAGGACTCCGTCCTGCTGGACCTTCCTGTTGAACCGTTTAAGCAAACTGTCGAAGCTTTCACCCTCATTGGCCTTCATGACTATGGCCACTAGCATCAGCCTCCTTTGTGTTCTGATTATCGTAGAAATAACTACATATCCTTGCTGAACGGGCAAAGAATACATAATTTTAAGTTAAAACAGAGTGAAGTGTCAAGGAGTGCATGATATGGGCCGCCTCCTTTTTGCTTGCTTTTATAGTACTATTCGGTAATAGTGTCTAATTAATTGCTAATTACGTTTAAAATATTATTCCCCAGACACCACAACCGAATGATACCGCTTTTGTTGATGTCTATGTTCAGCGGGATAGTTTTAACGGGTCATAACATTGAATAAAAATCTAGTCATAGGCGGCAATTATTAAGGCATCTCTGCAACTGTAGCTGTCGAAAAAGAGTATGACCACTCTTCTGCCGGCAGTCATGGCGGAAGAGGGGATGCTGCGTGCCACAACCACTTTCTCCATAAATGTTTTAAAGCTTCCGGTCAGCATTACAGCAGCCGTGTAATCGGTCGAATTAAAGCCTTTAAGCAGCCCTTTCTCTATTATCATATTCATCTCCTCGTTAGACCTTTCCCAAAAGCAGTGTTTGCAGGTATTTTCCGCTGGCGGGCAGAAAAACAGTCTTGAAACCCAAAACGCGTCTCTTTTCGTTCACCAATCCGGCTTTGCTGTCGGTAATCCCGATAACATCGTAGACCTGCTGGCCGCAATTCGGATGTATCTCGATGTAACCGCTGATGGCCTCCATCTCGAAGCTTCGCAGTAATACCTCGCCCCGGCTCCTTGCCGCAACAACAGAGTCGATGTTTACGTCTGCTTCCGATAGAAAGCAGTCATATCCTTTTTCGATGTCGTCATAATCGTAACAATTGACAACCAGGGGCTGACTGGCAGTACTGCCGCATCCTTCCACCCGGATATGATTGAAAGCCGGAACTCCGGTTTTGTATCTGCCTGCCAGAATAGGGTGCGTGCCGTCGATTTGAGGTGCGGAATACCAGTACAGCGGCATATCATCCGGCAGCGGATGCACCGGATAAGCGCTGTCTCCTTCTATAAACAGCCGGTCCGGTACGAATGAAAGCAATTTTTTGACGGTGTTATCCCCGGTTGTGCCCGGGTTGATGTTGAAGTCTGGATAGAAGTTTTCGATAATCTCCGATGCTGAAACAATCTCCAGTTTCAAGCCGGCTCTTGCCAGAATGAAAGCCAGTATTCCCCTGACGCTCATATCATCCGAGACCTGATTCCAGCGGTACTGCTGCTTCGCTGTCCAGCGGCAGACGTTTTCCCAGCCGTTGGCGGCATATAAAACCAGCCTCGAAGTCCCGCCGGTATTGACGTATTCATAAGAGCGGAGTGTATATGATTGCACCCCTCCCGTTTCGCTGCCGGCTGCGGTCATATAGCCATAGCTGAAATCAAGCCTGCACCCGATATCGAGCGGAGGCGGCAGTAAAGCGAATCCGGCATCTTCGTTCCCCAGTTCGACTGTCAACTTGCTTTCGCATCCCTGCGCATCCTCGGCCAGCGAGAGAATATTGTTCGAGAGGTCCAGCCTCTTTTCCGCAAGTATTGCTCTCCAGACAGCGTTGGCGCATGATAACCAGCAATGAGTGTCATCGTGCGCTATTGCCAGCCCGTACTGCGAAGACATGTTGAAGGGCTGCGGCTCATGCCACAGGTTATCGGCAAATTCTCCGATGGTATGGGTGGAAAAAGGCTGCGAATAAGCCTCGCTGCCGTTATACTTTTCGATATAGAAACAGCGTAGAACAGCGCTTTTATCCAGAAAAGCATGGTGATAGCTGAAATTGCCGTCGGAGGGGGCTTCCGCCAGCGTTTGCAGTTCTCCCCAGTTGCCGGCTGGCAGCATGCCTCCGTCTCCATAAACGATGCTCCATAATCTGTAACTGCCTGCAGAGTCTTTTCCGGTAACGAACAGATTCCAGTCCGCATCATAAACAACCGATGCTCCCGACAGGTTGCCGGTGGTTTTATTCCAGGCGGATTTTGCCTGCCACTGCCCGTTAACCAGTTTTTTAACATAAAGAGTGGACTGGTCGGCGAAGAAGAGCGCCAGGTCGCCGTTCGATTTATAGGCGGCGGAGATGCCGTTGATGGCGGTGGAGGGGGAGTAATCGACCAGCTGCGCCGCCGACCAGGTTGCTCCGTAATCGTTGCTTGCAATATGCTGTATCTTGCGGTCGCTCTTAATCCAGAAAAGGGAAATGGCTGCTCCAAGCGCGGCGGCGGCGACAATAACGGCGTTGTACTGGCTGGTATAAGTCCACGCACCGAAAGAGGAATCCTCACCCGGATTTATAATGCGCTGAATATATAGTTTACGCGAATCCGACGGGGGTGTGATTCTTGCCCGGATTAAAGAGCCGTCCCCGGCCAGGGTCAGTGCATGAAAATATTCCTCTTCAGTTCCGCTATACAGCCTTTGCCAGTCGAGCCGGGTTACCCCGTTTATTTTATTGACGGCTTCCAGCCTGACGTATGGAATATGGCTGGATTGTTTCTGGGTTTGCAGTAGAGTACCGGAAAGATTCCTCATCGAATTTATTCATCTCCTTTCTGGTCAGGTATATATTCTTTGCCCCAGAAGAGGTGCCCGGCGATATAGCCGGCAGTAAAGGTTACGAATAACCATAACAGCTGCGGCCAGAAGTGGTGCCCCAACAGCGCCCCGAAAGCTACCAGTGCGATGATGCACAATCCCTCGTATTTATGCCAGATATCGCGCAGAATATATGTCCACGGCCGTCCGCCTATGACTTTCCAGATGGCTTTATATATGTTCATAACAAATCCCTCCTTTATATAAAATGTTTTCAGGCAATACTTTTTCAGATATAATTTTATTTGCTTATGCTTTATAGAAAAGCTCTCATATTTCCCGTAATACAGTTGAAACAGGAATAAGGAGGCCGGCGAAATGATATTCAATGCAGGTTTAATCCTGATAAACATCGCCTGGGTGGTGCAGTTATACCTGGTCGTGGCGAAAAAAGACTTCAAAATCAACCCGCCCTTTCCCCTGATGTACGGAGCCGGCTGTGTCTTGCTGGTCACAGGCAACTTCATCGACGGGGAGATAGCCACCGGAGTGCTGAATTTAATCTGCCTGTTAGTGGTAGTTGCCCTGATCGCCGTTTTGCTGGCCGCAAAAACCAGGCGTTGACAGCCGTAAGCCTATACTCCATAATCCGTAATTTTTGATGGCGGCGCAGGCTGCGGTTTATATAAGCGGTTGATGCGCAGGCGGTTTTTGCCTGCCACCCGTTTCAACTCGCTCCTGAAATATGCGATTTTAGCCTTTCCCAGACGCAAAAAATCTGCCGGGGTTTCGCTGCCGCCGATATTGACGCGGTTTACGGAGTAGGCTGCCCATTCGATAGCGGCATAGCCGCAGGCGCCGCAAATTACCAGTTCCTCCAGGTGCTGCGGGATGCTGGAGGAGGAATCGTCGATAGCGTGCATCTTTTCGTAATATATGCAGGCATTGCCGCCGGCCGGGGCTTCGCCGTCGATAATCGTCAGCATGTCTTTCCAGATTGAAAAGCGGCGGTAGCGTTTCGGGAAAAAGTTTAGCGGGTATTCCACTGCACGAATCGCAATCCTATCCGCTATCCCCGTAACATCAAGTTCCCTCGAACCGCTTATAACAGGGATAATAATTGTTTGTTCGTTCGGAACAGCCTCCGAAACATCCTTGACGGCATGCAGGATGTGCCGGTTTAGTTCATCGTCATTCCAGCGGTAATTATTCTCATCTTCATCGCGCAGGTCACATCTGACCAGCGCTCTCATTTCGTTTAGTGTCATAATGCCTCCTTGATAATTGTCATTGCGAGGACGAAGCAATCTCTATCGGTTATAGTCATAGTGTCCGGTAGAGACTGCTACTCCCCGATGGAATTGGGGTTTGCTAATCGACGCCGTTATGGTTCGACCAAGCTCACCACGAACGGTTTAGTAATATCCGAGCAGCCTGAGCCTGACGAAGGACACGAATTCAGCATGACAATAGGTTTCCACTACGAACGGCTTAATAAATCCTCGCCACAAAAAGGTTTAATAATATCCGCTCATACTGAAACTGCTGAAGGATACGAACGGAATAGTTATTTTATATCTAGTCCTGTACGCCGATTAGTGCGGCAGCCTTGACGGATGAAAAGAGCGCCATCGAGCAATACCACTTAACGCGGGTGCGGGAGGCATCCTTATTTTCGAGCTGCCCGATCGGTTCGACCTGCAAAAAACCGGGGCTGGAAAGTCCGCACAGCGCGCCTTCGCCGAACTGGAGGGCATAAATGGCAGAGCAGGCGCCTCCGGTAGTAGCGGTCTCTACGCCGCCGGCTACGGTATGGGTATCCAGAATCCAGTCGTTGACGCCGATTGGAATGCCGTCCCAGAGCTGGATGAAATTGCCCCAGCTATCGCGGTCGGTTGCCAGCATGCTGCCGGATGCCCTTACCAGCGAGTTGATTTTGCGCCTCGAACGACGGCTCATCAACAGCATATCCGGTTTGCCTCCTTTGACGGCGTCGATCAGTTCGTCCAGTTTATCCAGTGTCAATTCGCCTCCGCTGGCTGCTACCGCTACCACGCGCTCGCTTTCGCTTTCGGTATCGATTAATTTTCTGATGCCATCGAATTGTTTTATACTGGTCTCCGAATCCCCGTAGATGAAAATTTCTTCGAACTTGTGCCTGAGCGCCTTGGCTTTCATTTCGATGATAGCCGCTTCCAGATCCTGCACATTGCTGCGGGTCGCCTTCAAAAAGTTATCCACGTCCGCATCTCCGCCGATGATTTTAAGCGTGGCGGTCTTCTGCTCGAAGGTGGGCGTCGATTCGTTCCAGGTGTCTCCGACATCATAGAAATCGATGCCGGGCAGCGTTTTTTCCTGGTTATAGGTCAGGCTGTTTCCCATCACTTCGATGAAGGGCATATGCTGCAGGATAGGGGAGTCCTTGATGACGGTTTCCACCACGCCTCTCATCAACATGTCGTTCGATAATTTCGATGCTTCGCTTAAAGTTAAAGCCATTTTATTTTCTCCTTTTTTAGTGCTATTCGATTGTAGTGTCTGAAGAATAGTATTTTAAACGTAATTAACAATTG
>JAAYNN010000077.1 GCA_012520835.1 Dehalococcoidales bacterium | reverse complement strand
TTCCGCTCTGATACTTCGACAGGCTCATTATGAGCGGAATTAAACATCTTTGCCGCTCGCTGGGAGAATCCAAGAGCTGTTCGGTGGTGCCCGTCCCTACGGGAGTAACGATTATATTGTCATCCTTCAGTCACGAGGGGGGACTGAAAAATCTCGGGGGTGGGGAAAAGCAGAACATCAGGCTACTTCGGCAACAGGTAGATATACTTTATCAACTCCAGCTCTTTGATATCCGAGTAGATATTGGTTTTTGCCAGTAGAATCATGTCGGCACAGGTTCCCATCATGGGGAAGCCACCAGTCCCCAGCCTGCGTAGTGGCTTGATAATGTCGTAATTATTGGCAAGATTGAGCATGGTGGTACTTTCACCACCGGAAACAATAAGCCCGTCCAAACCTTTCGGTTCGCCGGGCTTACCGCACCTGTTTACTCTCAACTCCCAATCTGCCCAGAATATGGGCATGTTCTATAAAAGCCACCTATAGGGTGTTTTATATCTTGACTACTTTAGCGCTATAGACATCCGGCAGAGCCAGCAACTTGTCTATTTGTTGCTTTGAGAACGGGGCATCCAGCGCCAGTATCATAAGAGCCTGACCTCTCGGCCTCAAGCGGCTTAAATGCATATAACTGATATTGACGTCTCCGTCTCCGGCTATTTTACCTACGGCACCGATAAGGCCCGGCCGGTCGCGGTGGTCGCTGAACAGGAAGTAGCCGCCGGTGGGGACGATATCTATCCAATAATCATTTACCCTGACAACATGGGTTTCTCCGCGCAATACCGTACCGGCAACTGTAATTGTTTCCATGCTGGTGGTTAATTCTATTGTTATCAGGTTGGCGTAGTTTTCACAGGTGGTTTCTTTTTGTTCGATTACTTTGATGCCTCGACGGGATGCGATGATATTGGCGTTAACGACATTGACTCTTTCTTCTGTCAACCGGTTGAGAACACCACCCAGTATAGCCGCTTTTAAGGCATTGGTATCGTATCCCGATATTTCACCCTGATACTTGATATGAAGTCCAGTCATTTGTCCTTCACCCATATAGCTGGCCACGTTACCTATGGTAGCGCATACCTCAAGGAAAGGGGCAAGGAACGGCAACGCTTCCGCTTTGATAAACGGTGCGTTGACGGCATATCTGGCCGGCTGGCCGTTAAAGACATCGATAATCTGCTGGACAACCTCGGTAGTCGCCAGTGTCTGCGCCTCGGTGGTGGAAGCGCCCAGGTGCGGAGTAACTATTATTTTATCGCATTCAAAAAGCGGGCTTTCGGTGCAGGGCTCGTTTTCGAAGACATCGATAGCCGCTCCGGCAACCCTGTTTTCCCTGATCGCTTTCACCAGCGCCTCGTTATCGATAAGACCGCCGCGGGCGGCATTGATAATCCTGACGTTCGGCTTAACGGTGGCCAGTTCTTTTTCCCCGATGATATTCTTTGTCGATTCAATCAGGGGTATATGCAGGGTGATGAAATCAGCTTCCTTTATCAATTGTGCCAGGGGAATAAGCTCTACCTGCAGATTGGCAGCTCTTTCGGCTGAGATGATAGGGTCGTAGCCGATCAGCTTCATTTCCAGCCCGCGGGCACGCCTGGCTACTTCCGAACCGACGTTGCCCAACCCGACAATGCCCAGCGTTTTGCCTTTAACTTCGGTACCCATAAAATCGGCTCTCTGCCATTTGTGGGATTTCAGGGAAGCATTAGCCTGCGGAATATTACGGGCAAGCGAAAGCATTAAGGCAATAGTGTGT
Organism: Dehalococcoidales bacterium; assembly: GCA_012520835.1. Classification (GTDB taxonomy): domain Bacteria; phylum Chloroflexota; class Dehalococcoidia; order Dehalococcoidales; family UBA5627; genus UBA5627. The sequence continues at coordinate 1,667 of JAAYNN010000077.1, read as the reverse complement.
TCTGCAGCGGATACGGTGTTGCCGGTAGGAGCGTTAACGACAATGATGCCATTCTGGCTGGCAGCATTGGTATCGATATTGTCGACCCCGACACCGGCGCGTCCGATAATTTGCAGTTTTTTACCGGCGGCAATGATATCTGCCGTAACCTGTGTCTGGCTGCGAACGATTAGTGCATCGTAATCTTTGATTATGGCAAGCAGGTCTTCCGGTTTTTGCTTTGTTTTTACATCAACCTGGGCATATTTGCTCAGTAAATCGATTCCTTCCTGGGCGATAGGGTCGGCAACTAGTACTTTCATTTTATTTTTTCACCTCAAAACCGGCCTGCGGCAAGACCACTTTCAACTTATTCAAGACCTCTTTAATATCGTCTTCGGTAACAAAACCGAGATGCCCGATGCGGAAGATTTTCCCTGCCAGATGCATCTGTCCGCCGCCGAGTACGATATCGTGCTGTTCACGCATGGTCTTTGTAAGCAGTTTAACATCCAGCCCTTCAGGCGCCTTAACAGATGTAACCGTGTTGGAAGCGTATTTTTCATCGGCAAAGAGCGGCAATCCCAGTTCTTTAATCCCTTTTCTGGTCATATCGGCTATACGGATATGGCGTGTAAAGATATTGTTGAGGCCTTCCTCCAGCATCATCTGCAGCGCTTTTTCCATGGCAAAAACGACTGAAACAGCCGGGGTCCAGGGAGTCTGCCCTTTCTCAAGGCTGCTCTTAGCCTTAGCCAGATCAAAGTAGAAGCGCGGCATTTTAGCTTCGGCATTGGCTTTCCAGGCTTTTGCGCTAACCGAAAGCATGGCCAGACCGGGAGGTACCATCCAGCCTTTCTGTGAACCTGAAACAACCACATCGCATCCCCATTTGTCGACCGGAAAATCGATGGAACTCATGCTGCTGACGGCATCGACCAGTATCAATTTATCGAATTCCCTGACTACTTTGCTGATCTCTTCCATATCGTTTGTAACACCGGTAGATGTTTCATTATGGGTAACCAGTACCGCTTTAACAGCCGGGTTATCGTTAAGCGCCTTGCGAACTGCGTCCGGGTCGGCCGCTTTTCCCCATTCGAAATTTAAAGGAATTACCTCGGCACCGTATGTCCTGGCGATAGTGCCAAAACGATCGCCGAAATTGCCGATGGAAACAGCCAGTACTTTGTCTCCGGGGGACAGCATATTAACCACTGCTGCTTCAAGTCCGCCGGTTCCTGATGAAGTAAGGGTTATAATATCGTTATTTGTTTGAAATACCTTTTTCAGACCGCCGGTGACATTATTCAATGTCTGGGCAAATTCAGGCCCTCTGTGATTAATCATCTGCCGGCTCATCTCTTTGAGGACAACATCAGGGCAGGGTGTTGGTCCCGGGATTCGCAAATTAGTCATAGTTAATATCTCCTTTAAAAACACTTCTTGATTTAAATAAAAAGTTACTTAATTATATCCGAATTATTGATTTTAGCAAAACGCCTTTTACCCACTTTAACGATAGACCCGCTTTCTATTTTTATTGTGTTAACGGCAACCGTTTGCCCATCGATGCTGACTGCTCCCTGGTCTATCAATCTGCCGGCATCACTGCGGCTTTTAGCCATTTTAATGGCGGTTAACAGGTCTTTTAAATCCACTTCGCCGTTTAAATTGTAGCTGTATTC